>JBKPBM010000116.1:0-6297 GCA_046744325.1 Actinomycetota bacterium
AATGCTCGGTGGGCGGGCGGGTGCACGACGTGGTGTACCTGGGGGCCCACACGCGGTACTCGGTGGAGCTGGACCCCGGTGGCGAGCTGGTGGTGGTCCAGCAGAACCTGGCCCGGTCATCGATGGAGGCGCTGGCCGTCCGGGGCAAGGCAGTCCGGCTGGCCTGGGATCGGCAGCACAACCGCACGTTGGAAGAGGGGGCCGGGGCCTCGGCTCCGGGAGAGGAGGAGGGATGAAGCGACGATGGTCGTTGGCTGCGGCCGCCCTGGCCCTGGCCGTGGTGGCTGCGGCGTGCGGCAAGTCCAGCACCCCGACGAGCTCGGGCGGGAGCACCGGGCCGAAGCTGCCCACGTCGATCGGAGCGGGCGAGGGCGACCTCGAGCTCATCGCGTGGGTCGGGTACACGGAGGACGGGTCCACCGACCCCAACTTCGACTGGGTGCATCCGTTCCAGCAGCAGACCGGGTGTCAGGTCCACGTGAAGTACGGCAACACGTCGGACGAGATGGTCACGCTGATGCGACAGGGGGGAGGCACGGTCTACGACGGGGTGTCGGCCTCCGGAGACGCAACGAACCGGCTGATCGCCCACGGCGATGTGGCCCCGATCAACGTGAACCTGATCGACGGGTGGAAGCAGTTCCTGCCCACCCTGCAGTCGCCGCCGCACAACACGGTCAAGGGCGTGCATTACGGCGTGTCCTACATGTACGGGGCGAACGAGCTCATGTACAACACCGAGAAGGTGACCCCCGCGCCCACCAGCTGGGACGTCGTGTTCGAGCCGAACACCCCCTACCCGGGCCAGCTCACGGCCTACGACAGCGCGATCTACATCGCCGACGCGGCGCTGTATCTCAAGGCCCATCAGCCGGCGCTGGGGATCACCGACCCCTACGAGCTCACCCAGGCGCAGCTCGACGCTGCGGTGAACCTGCTCAAGGGCCAGAAGCCGAACATCAAGAAGTACTGGTCGGTGGCGGGGGATGAGATCGACCTGTACAAGAGCGGGGACGTGGTGGCCGGCACGGCGTGGCCGTACCAGGTCAGCGTGCTCCAGGCGGACAAGGCGCCGGTCGAGGCGGTGATCCCCTCCGAGGGAGCGACCGGCTGGGCGGACACGTGGATGATGTCCGCGCACGCCAAGCACCCGAACTGCATGTACAAGTGGATGCAATGGGCCTCCAGCCCCGCGGTCCAGGCGCAGGTGGCGGAGTTCTACGGCGCCACCCCCAGCAACCAGCAGTCCTGCTCGATCCTGCAGAAGGACCTGGGCGATCAGGCCGCGCCGTACAAGTGCGGTGACGACGCGTTCGTCCACCAGCTGGCGCTGTGGCGGACGCCACTCCCGGAGTGCGGGAACGGGAAGTCGGATTGCATGGACTACGCGGTATGGCAGCAGAAATGGACGGAGATCAAGGGCTGAACCACTGACCGCGCCCGCCATGGCGACCACCACGCTCGACGCGCGACCGGCCCTTCGCCGCAGGATCGGGGCGGCGCTGTTCCGCCGCCCCGGCCTCCGGCTGGCGCTGCTCCTCACCCCCCCGATGGGCTGGGTCGGCGTGGTGTACCTGGGGGCGCTGGCCCTGCTCCTGGTCTCGGCCTTCTGGCGGGTCGACCCGCTGACCTCGGGACTGGTGAAGCAGTTCACCCTGCAGAACTTCAGGACGCTCCTGCACGATCCGGTGTACCGGACGATCGCCGCGCGGACCGTGGGGATCGCCGCGGCCGTCACGGTGACGGACGTGATCCTCGCCTTCCCCATCGCCTACTACGCGGCCAGGATCGCCTCGCCCCGGCGCCGATCCGCGGTGCTGATGGCCATCGTGCTGCCGCTGTGGTCGAGCTACCTCGTCCGCATCTACGCCTGGCGGGTCATCCTCGATCGGGGTGGGCTGGTGAACTGGACCCTGGGCAAGCTGCACCTGGGCGGGCTGGACATCAGCTTCAGTACCTGGGCGGTGTGGATCACGTTCTGCTACATCTGGCTGCCGTTCGTGATCCTGCCCATCTACGCATCGCTCGAACGGATCCCGGACTCGTATCTCGAGGCGTCGAGTGACATGGGAGCGACCTGGGCCACCACGTTTCGTCGGGTCATCCTGCCCCTGGCCCTTCCGGGCGTGGTGGCGGGGTCGATCTTCTCGTTCTCCCTCACCCTGGGTGATTACATCACCCCGAGCGTGGTGGGGAACACCCAGTTCATCGGCAACGTCGTCTACGACAGCGTCGGCGTGGCCAACAACGTGCCGTTCGCCGCCGCATTCGCCCTGGTCCCCGTGGCCATCATGGCGATCTACCTCCTTGCGGCCCGGCGGATGCACGCGTTCGAGGCTCTCTAGAGGAGGCACTCCGTGGCCACATCGGTGGAGACCAGGCGCACCCGGCGGATGATGAGCCTGGGAACGCTGCTGGTGCTGGCCTTCCTGTACGTGCCGCTGCTGGTGATCTTCCTCTACGCGTTCAACTCCTCCCGGGCGCAGGCGTGGCCCATCCCGGGGCTCTCCGTGAAGTGGTTCTCGGCCGCGTGGCGCAACCGCGCCGTCCGTTCGGCGGTGGTGGCCTCCCTGGAGGCCGGGGCCGGGGCCACGGCGATGGCGCTGCTCCTCGGGTCGCTGGCGGCGTTCGCCGTGCACCGGTTCCGCTTCTTCGGGCGCGAGGCGGTCTCGTTCCTCCTGGTCCTGCCGATCGCTCTGCCGGGAATCGTGACCGGCATGGCCCTGAACTCCTCGATCACCTCGCTCGGACTCCACTTCGGGCTGTTTACCGTGATCGTGGGGCACGCCACGTTCTGCGTCGTGCTGGTCTACAACAATGTGGTGGCCCGGCTCCGGCGGACGGCCGGAAGCCTGACCGAGGCATCGATGGATCTGGGGGCCGATGGATGGCAGACCTTCCGCTTCGTGACCCTGCCGAACATGGCCACCGCGCTGGTGGCCGGGGGACTGCTGGCCTTCGCCCTCTCGCTCGACGAGATCGTGGTCACGAACTTCACCGCCGGGTCGACCACCACACTGCCCATCTGGATCTTCAACAACCTCCGCCTCCCGACGTCGAGGCCGCAGGTCAACGTGGTGGTTACGGTGTTCGTGATCGCGAGCTTCATCCCCGTCTACCTTGCCCAGCGCCTGACCCGGATCGGGGAGGGGGCGCTGGTGGGCGGGCAGGCCGAGCGGGCTTCCTAGGACCCCCGGGGCGCCGGCGCCTCGCCGGCGCGCTCGCCACGATCCTCCTGGGCGTCGCCTGCGGCACGAAGCACGCTCCGGCTCCGGTGGGCGGTGGGCGAGGGGAGGGCGCGCTCGACCTGGTGGCGCCGCCGGGCTGGGTTGAGGACGGGTCGAACGATCCAACCGTCGACTGGGTGCATCCCTTCGAAGCCCGGACGGGTTGTCAGGTCACGGTTCGCTTCACCGACGTCCACGGCGAGGCGGTGGCGCTCCTTCGTTCGCAACGAGGGCGGCAGTTCGACGGGGCCCTGGTTCCCGGTGACGTTGCCGGCGTCCTCGTGGCGAGAGGTGACGTGGCGCCCCTCGATACCGCCGCCATCCCCGACTGGGGCGGCGTGGTGCCGGCGCTGCGCGACCGGGACGTGGTGGCCGGGCGGCACTTCGGGGCACCGGCTGGCTACGGGCCGAACCTGCTCCTGTACGAGGCATCCGCCATCCGGCCCGCGCCCGACAGCTGGGGTCCCACCTGGCAGGCGAGCTCGGATCTCCGCGGCCGGCTCACCGCGGCCGATTCGCCCATGGAGCTGGCTGATGCGGCCGTGTACCTGATGGCCCACGATCCGGCGCTCGCGATCACCGACCCGTTCGAGCTGACGCCGGAGCAATTCGACGCGGCCGCGCAGCTGGTACGGGCCCGGGCGTCGCTGGTCGCCTCCTACTGGAGCAGCTCCTCCGATCAGATCCTGGCGTTCGAATCCGGGCAGGTGGAGGCGGGGGACGGCACCGGCCTCGCCCTGCACGTGCTCCAACGGCGACCGGAGAACACCGTCGTCGGCGTCATCCCATCGGAGGGCGCCACCGGATGGATCGCAAGCTGGATGGCCTCGGCCCATGCCCGACACCCGGCCTGCATGGCCGCCTGGATCCGCTGGACGATGACGCCGGCCGTCCAGGCCCAGATGGCAGGCTGGAACGTGGCCTCACCCGCCAACGCGCAGGCGTGCCCACTCCTGCGTCGGTCGGTCGGGGCGGCGGCCGACCAGGACGCGTTCGGACGATGCGGGGATCCGAACCTCCTGGCATCCGTCCACCTGTGGAGCACCCCCCGGGAGGACTGCGGTGACGGCCGGACCGGCTGCGTTCCGTACGACCGGTGGGTGTCCCGGTGGACGGCCATTCGCGATGCGGCACAATCACCTGCATGATCGAGTTCTCCGACTGGGCCGCCGACATCCTGAACCGCTCGCAGGCCGCCGCCCGCCGGTTCAACCCAGACGCCCGCATCCGACTCGCCCGCGTCGGCGCTTCGGTGGAGGCCAGGCTGACCGACGTGCCCTCGCCCGATGACGTCGCCGTCCCGGTCGGTGACATGACGCTGTTCGTCGAGCGGGGCCTGGAGGGACTGGTCGACGTGGAGGAGCCCCACGACCGGTTGGTCCTTCGCCCGCTCGGATCGATCCCCAACCAACGGGGACATTGAGCAGGTCGTCGATTCCCCCTGAACCCACGGGAACCGATCAGGTCGCCGCGGCCTCGATCTGCCTGGCCAGGGCGAGATCCTTGAGCGTGATCCCGTGCTCGCTCCAGGTGTGCAGGGCTACCCGGACACGGTTGTAGTGGTTCTCGAGGTCGGGATGATGGTCGGCCGCCTCCGCGCGGTCGGCGATACGGACCACGAAGGCGATGGCCTCGCGAAAGGAGCCGAACCGGAACTGCTTGAAGATCTCCCCTCGATCGAACCGCCAGCCGGGCAGGTCCCCGGCTGAGAGCGCAGTCCGGACCTCGTCGTCGCTGAGGGTGGCCATCAAGCCCGTCGCTCAGGTCCCCGGTCCGCTCTCCGCCTCCACCGTGGCCAGGGCCTTCTCGATCACGTCCAGCCCTTCGCCCAGCAGCCCCTCGTCGATGGTCAGTGGCGGGAGGAGGCGGATCACGTTGTCGTAGGTTCCGGCCTTCAAGACGATCACGCCCTGCTGGTAGCACTCCTGGATCAGCCGGCCAGCCGCCTGCTTCGCCGGGGCCTTCGTCTCCCGGTCGGCGACCAGCTCGAACGCGACCATCGCTCCCCGTCCCCGGACGTCGCCGATCAGCGCGAAGCGCTCGGCCATCTCGCCAAGCCGCGAGGTGACGATGTCGCCGATCCGGTCGGCCCGCGCCAGCAGGCCATCTCGGTGCACGGACTCCAGGACCGCCAGCGCCGCCACGCATGCCAGGGGGTTGCCGCCGAACGTGCCGCCGATCCCCCCGACGTGCACGCTCTCCATCACCTCTGCCCGGCCGATCACCGCGCCGAGCGGCAGTCCACCGCCCAGCGACTTGGCCAGCGTGATCAGGTCCGGTACCACGCCCTCGTGCTCGATGCCGAACATGCGTCCGGTGCGTCCGATCCCCGTCTGGACCTCGTCGGCGACGAAGAGGATGCCGTGCTCACGGCAGTACTCGGCTAGGCCGGGGAGGAAGCCCGGCGCGGGGACGATGAACCCGCCCTCACCCTGGACCGGCTCCACCACCACGCAGGCCAGGTTCTCCGGCCCGATGTGCTTGTCGATCTCATCGGTCACGTAGCGCAGACAGCTCTCGGCGCACTCCTGCGGCGTCGTCCCCCCCGTCGGGCAGCGGTACGGGTAGGCGAACGGCAGCCGGTAGACGTCGGAGGCGAACGGGCCCAGCCCCTGCTTGTACGGCATGACCTTGGCGGTCATGGTCATGGCCAGGAGCGTCCGGCCGTGGAACGCGTGGTCGAACACCACCACGCCGGGCCGCTTGGTGAAGTACCGGGAGATCTTGACCGCGTTCTCCACGGCCTCGGCGCCCGAGTTCACGAACATCGTCTTGCGTTCGATCCCTCCGGGAGCCAGGGCATTGAGCCGCTCGGCCAACTCCACGTATGGCTCGCCCATGGTGACGTGCATGCAGGTGTGGGTGAACCGCTCGAGCTGGTCCCGGACCGCGTTCACCACCGCGGGAGCGCTGTTGCCGGCGTTGAGCACGGCCAGGCCGGCTCCCAGGTCGATCAGCTGGTTGCCGTCGACGTCGCGGACGATGGCGCCCGACGCGGAGTCAACGAACACCGGCGTCGTGTAGAACACGCCGCGAGGCACCGCGGCGACTCGCCGTTCGAGCAGGGCGC
>JBKPBM010000337.1:0-3379 GCA_046744325.1 Actinomycetota bacterium
GCCTGGATGACCTCCACCGCTTGCTTGGTCCTGGGCTCGTCGAATGCCAGTTCCCCGACCACCGCCAGCTTCCCGCTGGCCATCGCGTCGGAGAGGGCCGAGCGAAGGGCCACCTTCCGCAGCTTCTTGTTCACCCGGACCTCGTGGCCATGCGGGACGGGGCCGTGCGCGACGCCGCCACCCGCCCAGTGGGGAGCGCGCGTGGAGCCCTGGCGGGCCCGGCCCGTGCCCTTCTGTCGCCAGGGCTTCTTGCTCCCGCCGGCCACCTCGCCGCGCGTCTTGGTGGAATGGGTCCCCGCCCGCTGGGCGGCCATCCCGGCTACCACGACCTGGTGCATCGCCGGCACGTTGACAGCGGCCTCGAACAGCTCCGCGGGGAGGTCCCGGGTACCGATCACTGTACCCTTCGCGTCCCGGATCTCGACGGGGGCCATCACCCACGTCCCTTCCGGGCCTCGGCAGTCTTGACGCTCGAACGCACCATCACCAGGCCGCCGGTCGGCCCCGGGACGGCGCCACGCAGCAGCAGGAGGTTCCGTTCGGGGTCGGCCTCCACTACCTCGAGGTTCAGGACGGTGACGCGCTCGTGGCCCATCTGGCCGGCCATCCTCGTTCCCTTGAACACCCGGCTGGGCGTGGCGCAGGCCCCGATGGCCCCCGGCGAGCGGTGCTTTCGCTCGGTGCCGTGGGAGGCCCCCATCCCTCCGAACCCGTGGCGCTTCATGGTTCCCGCGAAGCCCTTTCCTTTGGAGACCCCGACCACGTCCGCGTGCTCGCCCGGGGCGAAGATGTCGACGGTGATGGTCTGCCCGGGGGTGTACCCGGGCGCGCCCTCGGTCCGCAGCTCGATGACATGGCGCAGGGGCTTGGCCTCCGCGGCCTTGAAGTGGCCCTCGGCGGGCCTGGTCACCCGCCGCCGTCCCAGCTCGCCGTAGGCCAGCTGCACCGCGGCGTAACCGTCGCGCTCGGCGGTCTTGACCTGGGTCACCACGCACGGCCCGGCCTGGATGACCGTGACCGGCACCGCGCGCGAGTCGTCGGTGAAGATCTGCGTCATCCCGAGCTTCGTCCCGAGGATCCCCTTGGTCTCCGGCATGATCCAGTCCCGCTCTACAGCTTGATCTCGATGTCCACGCCGGCCGACAGGTTCAGGCGCTGCAGCTCCTGCACCGTCTTGGACGTGGCGTCCATGATGTCGATCAGCCGCTTGTGGGTGAGCATCTGGAAGTGCTCGCGGCTGTCCTTGTCCTTGTGTGGCGAGCGGATCACCGTGTACAGGTTCCGCTCGGTGGGCAACGGGACCGGGCCCACCACCCGGGCCCCCGTCCTGGTCACGTGATCGACAATGTCCCGCGCCGCGGCGTCGAGGATCTCGTGGTCGTAGGCGCGCAGCTTGATGCGGATGCGGGGGGCGGGCATCAGGCCCCGCCTCTCAGCGTGCCCGTGACGGCGTCGGCGAATCCAGCATCGGACGACCGGCGCCTCCTGACGACCTCCCAGACCTCGGGGCAGTCCCGGTCGGGCATGCCCACCACCTGCCGGACCGCCGCGTCCAGGCGGCGGCGAGCCTCCGGGAGCGGACCGGCCGGCATGAGGTCGTCGAGGTGGCGCGTGTAGCAGCTCACGTGAGGATCTTGGTCACCCTTCCGGCGCCGACCGTGCGGCCGCCCTCGCGGATGGCGAACCGGAGCCCCTCCTCCATCGCGATCGGGGCGCCCAGATCGACGATCATCGCCGTGTTGTCCCCGGGCATGACCATCTCGGTGCCCTCGGGCAGCCGGATGCCGCCGGTCACGTCGGTGGTCCGGAAGTAGAACTGTGGCCGGTAGTTCGGGAAGAACGGCGTGTGCCGCCCGCCCTCCTCCTTCGACAGCACGTAGACCTGTGCCTCGAACTCGGTGTGCGGGGTGATCGAGGCGGGCTTGGCCAGCACCTGGCCGCGTTCGATCTCGTCCTTGTCGATGCCGCGGAGCAGAACCCCGACGTTGTCGCCGGCCTGGACCTCGTCCAGGAGCTTGCGGAACATCTCGAGGTCGGTGGCCACCGTCTTGCGGGTGGTCTTGATCCCGACGATCTCGACCTCCTCCATCTTCTTGAGCCGCCCCCGCTCCACCCGGCCGGTGGCCACGGTGCCTCGCCCCGTGATCGAGAAGATGTCCTCGACCGGCATGAGGAAGGGCTTCTCGACGTCCCGCACCGGCTCGGGGATGTACTGGTCGCAGGCCGCCATCAGCTCGTCGATCTTGGCGGTCCACTCCTGATCGCCCTCCAGCGCCTTCAGCGCGGACAGGCGGATCACCGGAATCTCCTCGCCGGGGAACTCGTAGGAGGACAGCAGCTCGCGGACCTCCAGCTCAACCAAGTCGAGCAGCTCGGGGTCGTCCACCATGTCCACCTTGTTCAGCGCCACCACGATGTAGGGCACGCCGACCTGGCGGGCCAGCAGGACGTGCTCGCGGGTCTGGGGCATGGGTCCGTCGGCCGCGCTGACCACCAGGATCGCCCCGTCCATCTGGGCGGCGCCGGTGATCATGTTCTTGATGTAGTCGGCGTGGCCCGGGCAGTCCACGTGGGCGTAGTGCCGGTTCTCGGTCTGGTACTCCACGTGGGCGATGGCGATGGTGATGCCACGCTCCTTCTCCTCCGGCGCCTTGTCGATCTGGTCGAACGGCGTGAAGTCGGCCAGGCCCTTCTCGGCCAGCACCTTGGTGATGGCGGCGGTCAGGGTGGTCTTGCCGTGGTCGATGTGACCGATGGTGCCGATGTTCACGTGCGGCTTGGTCCGCTGGAACTTCTCCTTGGCCATGGTGTGCTCCTTTACTCCCCTCTCACTCGTGCCACGATCTCCCGCGAGATCGGGGCCGGGACCTCTTGATAGGCATGCAGCTGCATAGGGGTGTGCGACGCGCGCCCCTGCGTCCGCGAGCGAAGGTCGGTGGCGTAGCCGAACAGCTCGGCCAGCGGGACGAGCACCCGGATCGCCCGCATCCCCGCGCGCTCCTCGATGTGCTCGATCCGCCCCCGGCGCGCGGTCACGTCGCCCATGACCTCGCCCATGAACTCCTCCGGGGTGAGGATCTCGAACTCCATGACCGGCTCGAGCAGGACCGGGTCGGCCCTTCGCGCTCCGTCCCGGAACGCCATCTGCCCGGCGATCTTGAAGGCGATCTCGGAGGAGTCGACCTCGTGGTAGGAGCCGTCGATCAGGGTGGCCCGGACGTCCACGGTCGGGTAGCCGGCCAGGACGCCGGACTCCATGGCTTCCTGGATCCCTTCGTCCACCGCCGGGATGTACTCGCGGGGGATCACCCCGCCCACGATCTTGTTGACGAATTCGTAGCCGCCGCCGGGCCCGGTGGGCTCGAGGTCGATCACCGCG
>JBKPBM010000286.1:0-5760 GCA_046744325.1 Actinomycetota bacterium
TGGTTGCTGCGCATCGTGGCCAATGAAGCCATCAACCGGCGGCGCTCCGCCCGCCGGCAGACCGGCCTGGCCGTTCGGTCTGCCGAGGGCCGTCCCCCGGACGATGCGGTCCCATCACCGGAAGGGGCGGCCCTCGCGCAGGAGCTCCAGCGAGAGCTGGTGGCAGCGGTGAGCGAGCTGTCCCCCGAGGATCGCCTGGTCATCGCCTACCGGTACTGGTTCGACCTGTCGGAGGCGGAGATGGCCCAGGCCCTCGGCTGCCCTCGCGGGACCGTGAAGTCCAGGCTCTCGCGTGCGCTCGGCCGCCTCCGGGACCGCATCGGCGACGCGGCGTCGGTCCTCGCCGGCATGGATGCGACGTCGGAGGAGGTGCCCGGTGCCTGACCGACGCGACGTCGCCGAACCTCGGATTGAGATGGCCCTTCGCGCCATCGGCGCGCGCCTCGACTTCCCGCCCACCCCGGACCTTGCCGCCGCGGTCGCCGCGCGCCTGCAGCCCGAGCGCGATCGGGTGGGCGCGGCGACCGCTCCCCGTCCCGCCCTTCGGGTGATCAAGGGATCGCTCCGCCCGGTGGTGCGACGGCCGGTGCGAGGTTGGATCGATGCGTCGATACCGGGGTGGCAGCGGGCGGTGGCGGCCGTCGCCGCGGCCCTGATCGTGTTCAGCGGGGTTCTGGCCCTCTCCCCGGGCGCGCGCCATGCCGTGGCCACGTTCCTCGGCATCGGCGGCGAGAAGATCACCATCGTCCCCCGGACCCCCACGCCTCCCGTGCGCCGTCTGGGCGAGGGATTGGACCTCGGCCTCCCCGAGTCCCTGGCGGCAGCGGAGCGCCAGGTGGCCTTCTCGGTGATCCGCCCGCGCGACCCCGTGCTGGGCCCGCCTGACCAGGTCTTTGTGAGCTTGCGCTATCCGGACGGCCAGGTCTCGCTGGTCTATCGGTCCCGGCCCGGGATCCCCAGGGCCGACGAGACGGGGGTCGGGCTCCTGCTGAGCGAGTTCCCCGGGCGGATCGACCGGCCGCTGGTCGAGAAGATGCTCGGGCCTGGGACCACCATCGCCGCGGTGACGGTGAACGGCCACCCCGGGTTCTGGATCACCGGCGCCCCCCACGAGTTCATGTACCGCGGGCCCAACGGAGAGCCGGTGCCCGAGGCGATCCGCCTGGCGGGCAACGTCCTGCTGTGGGAGCAGGGGGGACTGACCGTCAGGATCGAGTCGGCCCTGTCGGAGGCGGAGGCCCTCCGGATCGCGGAATCGGTTCGCTAGGCGCGAGGGGCGACGGTCAGGCCCAACGGTTTGCGCACGAGCGTCCGGGTGGCCGTGGCCAGCGCGTGGGCGGTGTCTCGAAGTGCCTGTCCTGCAGGTGAATCCGGATCGGAGACCACGACCGGCGTGCCCGCGTCGCCTCCCGCGCGGACCGCGGGGACCAGGGGTATCTGGCCGACCAACGGGACGCCCAGGGTGCCGGCGGCTTCCTGGCCGCCTCCCTCACCGAAGATCGAAGTGCGCTCCCCGCAATGCGCGCAGACGAAGAACGACATGTTCTCGACCACCGCGCAGACCCGCTGGTGGGTCTGCTCGGCCATCCGGCCCGCCCGCTCGGCCACCTTCCGCGCGGCCTCCTGGGGGGTGGTGACGATCAGGAGCTGGGCTCCGGGAAGGAACGAGGCCATGGAGATCGACACGTCCCCGGTGCCGGGAGGGAGGTCGGCCAGGAGGAAGTCGAGATCGCCCCAGTACACGTCGCCCAGGAACTGCTGCACGGCCTTGTGCAGCATCGGGCCCCTCCAGATGACCGGCTGCTCCTCGGCCACGAAGAATCCCATCGAGATGATCTTCACCCCGTGCGCCTCGAGCGGCAGGATCATCCCGTTGAAGCCGACGGGGCGGCCGGACACCCCCATCATCCGGGGCACGGAGAACCCCCACACGTCGACGTCCACGACGCCGACCCGGTGACCCTCGGCCGCCAGGGCCGCCGCGAGGTTGACCGTCACGGTCGACTTGCCCACACCCCCCTTCCCCGAGGCCACCGCGATCACGGTCGTCTTGCCGTCGGTGAAGAAGCTCGTCGCCTGGTTGTGCTGGTGGCCGTCACTGTCGGCGTGGCCATTTCCCCCGCGCAGGCGGTTCACCAGCTGCTGGCGTTGCTCGGTGTTCATCTCCCCCAGGTCGACCACGACGGTCTCCACGCCCGGCACGTGCTCGAGCGCCGCGGTGACGTCGCGATTGATCCGGTCCTTCAGCGGACATCCGGCGATCGTCAGGAGGACGTGAACGGTGACCGTGCCGCCATCGACGTCGATGCCCGCCAGCATCCCGACGTCCTCGATCGGCTTGCCGATCTCGGGGTCGAGGACCTGCCGCAGGGCCTGCCTGACCTCTTCCTTCGTGGGCATGTTCCTGCTCCAAGCCTGATTTCGCCGTTTGGTCCCGTGCTTACCTCGATAATAGGCGCATGCCACAGGTTCGGGCCCTCGACGTGCACAAGGCCCTGGCCGACGATACCCGCTTCCGCCTCTACCGGTACATCGGCCTGGTCGGCAGGCCCGTGTCCGTCCGGGAGATGTCGCGCCGCCTGTCCCTGCATCCGAATACCCTGCGCCCACATCTTCGGCGGCTGGAGGAAGCGGGACTGATCTCGGGCGAGGTCCGCAAGACGGCCACGGTCGGGCGACCCCAAACCGTGTACCTGGTCCGACAGACGGAGGGCGACGAGGGGCGTGACTACCGGCTGCTGGCCGAGATGCTGACCGGCCTGGTCCGCGGGAAGCGGGCACTGGCCCAGGCACGGGAGCTCGCCGCGCAGTGGGGGGCGTACCTGATGGCCGAGGGTGGCCCGGGTCCCAAGCCCGGGACGCCGCACCCGAGCCGTCCGAATCTCGCCCGGCTCCAGGACGCCATGGCTCGCGCCGGGTTCCAGCCGCGGTTCCGCCGCCGCTCGAGCCCCGGCGCCCGGCCTGCCATCGAGATCACCCTTCGCCACTGCCCCTTCCGGGAGCTCGCCGAGGACCATCGAGAGCTGGTCTGCACACTGCACCGGGGGCTGATCGAAGGGATGCTGGCGACCCTGAAGCCGGCGCTGGAGGTCAGGGAATTCCGGCCGTTCGCGGAGCGGGGGATCTGCCGTGTCTCGGCGAGCTGACTAGCTCGCTTGACCTACGCGCCGGCGGTGGAACGGGCTATTGACCCTGCCGTACCAGGGGACATAGCGTGGATCTGTCCATCGAGGGGGGTCGGTGGCCCGAGCGCCCTTTCGCCCAGGAGATCCGGCCCCAGGAGGAGGTGGCGCAGGTGCTGCGCACGCCGGAAGGGTATGGGCTGGGATGGTTGCGCGACCTCCCAGACCTTCGGGATCACACGCCCGAGACCGGGGAGCCGCCCGAAGGCGAGAAGGACACCGCGACCCTGTTGCATTCGATCGGCGCCGGCAAGCCCGCTGCTCCCGCTGCCCTGCCGAACGCCGTCGACCTCCGAACCCAGTTTTCACCGATCGAGGACCAGGGGAACCTCGGGTCGTGCACCGCCAATGCCGGCGTCGGGCTGTTGGAGTACTTCGAGCTCCGGGCCCACGGCAGGCACATCGATGCCTCCCGCCTGTTCCTGTACAAGGCCACCCGCGACCTGATGGGCGTGACCGGCGACACCGGTGCCTTCCTGCGGACCACGATGCAGGCGATGGTCTCCTTCGGGATCGCCCCCGAGCAGTACTGGCCATACGACATCACGAAGTTCGACCACGAGCCCTCGGCGTTCTGCTATTCGTTTGCCCAGGACTACCGGACGATCCGCTACTACCGGCTGGACCCGCCGGGAACCCAGCCGGCAGACCTCCTCCTCGCCATCAAGACCAGCGTCAGCGTCGGCCTGCCGGTCATGTTCGGGTTCGTGGTGTTCGCCTCCTACACGCAATCGAACTCGAACGGTGGCGCCTTCCCGTATCCGGCTCCCGGTGAGCACACGGTGGGCGGGCACGCGGTGGTGGTGGCCGGGTACGACGACGCCAAGCAGATCACCAACCAACCGTCGGGCCCGACCACGACAGGCGCGCTGATCCTGCGGAACTCGTGGGGCACCGCCTGGGGCGACAACGGATACGGTTGGCTGCCCTACCAGTACGTCACCGATCAGCTTGCCACCGACTGGTGGAGCCTGCTGAAGGCGAAGTGGATCGACAGCGGGAAATTCGGACAGCCGTGAGGGCCTGAGCTCCGGATCAGCGCGGGGCTTCGCGGCCTAGTCCGATCTCGGCGTCGCGGCCTTCTCGCCGGCCGATCCGTCTCCGAATGACTTGCCGGTCAGCCCGGTCACGCCAGAGAGCAGACTGGCCAGCTCCATCGGGACGATGAACTTGGTTGACGGGCTCGACCCGATCTGCTTCAGCGCGTCCAGGTACTGCAGGCTCATCGTATTCGCGTCGAGGGTCCTGGCGATCTGGAAGATCTTGTCCAGCGCCAGGGAGAAGCCCTCGGCCCGCAGGATCGCGGCCTGACGGTCGCCTTCGGCCTGGAGGATCGCGGCCTGCTTGTTCCCTTCCGCCACCGTCACCGCAGCCTGCTTCGTGCCCTCGGCCTCCGTGACCACGGCCCGGCGCGTGCGCTCCGCCGACATCTGGCGGGTCATGGCCTCCTGTACGGCCGGTGGCGGGATGATCTCGCGGACCTCGACGTTGGTGACCTTGACTCCCCAGCGCTCCGTCACCTCGTCGAGCTTGACCTGCAGGACCTGATTCATCTCGGCCCGTTTGGACAGCACGTCGTCCAGCATCATGTCGCCCACGACGCTGCGAAGGATCGTGGCCGCGATGTTCTGTGCGGCGCCCGCGAAGTTCTGCACCTGCAGCACCGACATCACCGGATCGATGACCTTGTTGAAGATGATGAAGTCGATGGAGATCGGGGCGTTGTCCTGTGTGATCGCGGTCTGATGGGGGATCTCGAGGTACTTCTCGCGAAGGTCGACCCAGGTGACCCGGTCGAAGATCGGGATGATGAAGATCAACCCGGGACCCCGCGTCCCGACGCAGCGTCCCAGTCGGAACAACACGATGCGCTGGTACTCCCGCACGACCTTGATCGACTGCGACAGCACGAACAGAACGAGCACGGCGACGACCGCCGCGATCACGGCGGTGGTCGTGGCGTCGGCCAGCATGGCGAACGATGCGATCACTGGATGTCCCCCTCCTTCGAGCCTCGCGGCGTCGCCCCCACGGGCTTCTCCTCCGGCTCCGATTCCGGCTGCACCAACAGCTTGACTCCCTTCACCTCCACGATACGAACGGTCGTGCCGGCCGGAATGCTCCCCGAGACGGCCTCGGCGGTCCAGGTCTCTCCTCGCGCCCTGACCAGCCCCTTGGGATCGAGGGCGGTGGTTGCCATGCCGGTCGAGTCGCGCAGGACCTCCAGCCCGGTTCGTACGGGATGGTCCTTGGCCGACAGCATCGCCCGCAGGACGAAGAAGGCGAAGAGACCGGCTCCGACCGCCACGATCACCAGCAGGGGGCGAGACACGCGCGCGTTCGGCACGGTCGGGTTGAACAGCAGGAGGCCACCGAGGACGAGCATGGCGGTGCCGGCCGTGGTCAGGACGCCGTGGGCCTTCGCCTTCACATCCAGCACGAACAGGACGGCGGCGACGAACAGCAGGATCACGCCGGTGAGCCTGACGGGCAGGGTCTCGCGGATGGCCAGGCCAAGGACCATCGACACGATCCCCACGCCGAGAGCCACGTGAAATCCCGGATGGAAGATCCAGGC
>JBKPBM010000297.1:0-6752 GCA_046744325.1 Actinomycetota bacterium
GGCCCGCCCTGGCCGATCTCGCTGCTGTCCAGGATCAGGGCGCCACTGTTCGTGGCCCCGCCGAAGAGATACATCGTGCCCCGGCCGACCAGGGCTCCGGCCTGGTTCCTCCGGCTCTGCTGGAGCGCCCCGACGTCCGTCCACGTGTTCCCGACCGAGTCGTAGAAGTAGATGTCGGGAAGGTCGGCGGGCCACTGGCCGCACCCCATCAGGGCGATGCCCTTGGCCAGCGGGCCACCGGTGAATCCGAACGCCTGCGACTCGTCACAGCCCTGCGGGAGGTCGGCCACCCCGGCATCGTCCCAGGCGGCCGTGCCCGGCTTCCAGGCCTCCACCGTCGCCACCGCGAACAGTGTTCCGCCGATGTTCTGGTCCCCGCCGATGGCGTAGATCTTGCCGCCCAGGATCGTCGTCGTGATGTAGCCGCGGGCCAGGTTGAGGTCGGGGCCCTGGGTCCACTTCGAGCCCGCCGCAGCCATCGGGTCGAAGATCCACGTCTGCGCCGAGTTGTCGTCCACGCAGGCCGGGATGCTGCTCAGGAACGAGGCCCCGCCCAGGACGTAGGCCTTGTTCTGGGCGGCGACCGCACCCATCGCCGGCAGGCTGACGCATCCCGAGGGAGTGGTGCCCGGCCAGGGGTCGGTGGTGACCACCGTCGCGCGGTTCAGGGCCGGGTAATAGACCTGGACCGTGTCGATGATTGCCCCGTTGTTGTCCCGTCCCCCGAACGTGTACAGCCCGACCCCGCGTGGGTCGGTGAGCATGGCGACCTGGTAGTTGCTGATCGGGACGGGCATGTCCACGCCCGTGTCCGTGTAGGTGCGGGTGGCCACGTCGTAGTACCAGATCGATCCATCCGTCGTGTTGTCCGCCAGGCGCCAGCCGAGGAAGTAGACGCGGTTGAGGTTCCGCACGTATTCACCGTCGAACCGATACGCCTGGGTGGGCAGCGTGGCCCCGAACTTGGTCGTGATCGTCACCCTGGGCGTCGTCGGCCGGGCAGCCGAGGCCGGGATCGCGGAAAGCAGGAGTCCCACGGCCACCAGCAGGCCCAGGACGAACAGATGGCGTTGCTTCATGGGCTAGACCTCCTCACCGGGGTCACACGCGAGACCCCCAAGTCGACGACGCTACGAGCCAACGGTCCGACGTTGCCCGCGCCGCTTCGGGCTCTCCCTCCTTTCCCCAGAGGCCGATCGAATGCGGCAGGCATTCATTCACGTCCAGCCCACATCCGTCAAACGCAGCAGGAGGATCTCGCGACTGCGTCGACGTCTTCCTCAACGCGGACCGGTTCACAGGAACACAAGACGGCGCCCCGCTCCCCCGCCTAGCGGACCCCCCTCGGCCGGGCGACGATGCGCGCCGGTCGCGCCACGCCGTAGAGGGCCGCGTCCCCGAAGGCGAAGACCGCGCCGTCGGCCGCCACCAACCAATAGCCTTCTCCGTCGGGTGCCGGCGCGATCGCCACCACCGGCTCCCGAAGGCGGATCCGGGCGGTCGAGCCGAGGAATCGGGCGTCGCCGAAGGCGTGGACGGAGCCGTTGGCGCCGGCCAGCCAGTACCCGCGGCCGTCGGGCGTGACGGCCATCGACACGACCGGAGCCGGCAGGGACAGTCCCGATGCGTCGCCGTAGGAGCCGGCGTCCCCGTAGGCGAACACCGTGCCGTCGGCGCCGGCCAGCCAGTAGCCCCGACCCTCCGGCGTGGCCGCGATCGCCACGATGGGACGAGCCAGGGACCGTCCGGACGCCGCAGGAGAGCCGTAGGAGCCGGCGGCTCCGAACGCGAGCACCCGCCCGTCGGAGGAGGCCAGCCAGTAGCCGGCCCCATCGGCCGCGGGGGCGATGCCGACGATGGGCTGGGTGCGAGAAGTGCCCGCGGTCGACCCGAGGGAGCGGGCGTCTCCGAAGGCGTGGACCGAGCCGTCGGCGCCGATCAGCCAGTACCCCCCTCCGCCGGGGGTTCGAGCGCCCCCGACCACGAGCCAGGCCAGCCGGGACCCGAGGGAGCCCTGATCGACGGCGTCGCCATGGGGGAGGACCTTCCCCAGGCCGGTCACGATCGAGTACCCGAACCCATCCGGCGCGGGGATCAGGGTCACCACGTCAGCGTTGATGGGCGAGTCCTGCAGGATGCCCCCGTCGCCCACCCATTCCCAGTGCCATGCCTCCGGGCAGGTGCTGCCGCCCGGCCGGGCCCAGGCGGGGTGGTTCCAGCCGAACCGGCCCGCCTCAGCCGTGAGGAACAGGTAGCCGGGGGAGCCGAACGTCAGAGAGCCACCCACGTCGCTCAGGTCGGCTGCCTTCCCCCATCCGTGCATGGAGGTCCCCTTCGGAGCCCCCGAGGCCGTGGTCACCACCGGCGCCGCGCAGGAGCTGTTGCCCGCCGCGCTCCACCGCTGCTTCACCGCCACCTGGTCCGAGAGGGGTCGGTAGCACTGCTCGGTGTGCAGGACCACGCCCTGGTCCCGCGCGGTGGCCAGGAGCAATCCAAGGCTGGGCGCTGCCGCCCTGGCAGCCTGGCAGCCCGGCGCCACCCAGACGAGGTGCCGGGTCGGCATCACGCCGTTGGTATCCCCGGCCACCGCGGTGGGTCGGTTCTCGGGCTGGATGGGCGAGACGAACGGCGTCCGCGGTGCCTTCTCCTGACGTGGGGCAGTAACGGGCTTCGTCGATGACGGGGTGTGGCCGGGACTGCTCGGGACCTGTCGAAGGGTCGCCCCCCCGGAAGCGCTCGGCGTCGTTGCTCGGCTGGCAGGCCCAATCGGGGCGCCGGTGCACGCGCTGGCGACGAGGACGAGGACGCCGAGCATCGGAGCCAGCCAGCAATGCGACCGCATCGGATGTGAAGGGGAGATCATCGCCGTCGAACCGGGTCTTGGTCCGCTGTTCGCCGAGCCGTGGGGAAAGTCTCGCACACGGTCAGGCTCCGTGCAGTCCAGGACGTCGAATCTCGTCCCTTCGTCCCGTGTTCGCCCCGTTGAGGCGCCGTCCCGGTGAGCTGGCTTCGCCCCGGGCGGCTGCCGGATGTATAAAGGACGCCGTTTCGAAGGCTGACCGAAGGAGGGAACCTGATCCGCCGGGCGTGTCGCCCCAGGCTGACCCTCGCCGTCGCGATCGCACTGGCCTGCTTCGGACCAACCGCCCGGGCGGCCCCGGCGGCCCCGGCGTCCATGGAGGGCGTGCCGGCCTTCGGCCACGTGTTCCTGATCATCGGGGAGAACACGACGTTCTCACACCTCAAGACGTCGAACGCCCCCTACCTCCTGGAGACGATCCAGCCGGAGTCGGCCTGGCTGACCAACTACTACGGGGCGACCCACTGGTCCGAGGCCAACTACGTCGCCATGGTCACCGGGCAGTTCACCCCGTGCCAGCAGAAGGACCTGGGGATCGACTGCCACCAGAACATCGACAACCTGTTCCACCAGCTCGACGTGGCCGGGATCACCTGGAAGGTCTGGCTGGAGGCGGGCACCGCCAGGTGCGATTTCGGTGGACACGAATGCACCAGCGATACACCGTGTCCCCTGGACGGGTTCTACACGACGGGCAACCCGCCCATCCTGTTCGACGACATCGAGGGTCCCGACGGCGTGTGGTCACCGACCACGCCCTCCGACGAGTGCCTCGCCAACGACGTCCCGGCCGGCACCCACGACGACCCGATGGTGACCTTCGACGCCGCCCTGGCCTCCGGAGACGTTCCCGCGTTCAACATGATCATTCCGAACGGCTGCGACGACGGCGAGGCGAACTGCAAGCCGGTGCACAACCGCTACACGCAGTTCGACAACTTCCTGGCCCAGCAGGTGCCGCTCATCCAGGCGTCGCCGGCGTTTGGCAGCGACGGCGTCATCATGGTGACCTACGACGAGGACGAGCGAGCGGGGGGCTTGGCGAAGAAGCACGGCCTCGGCTCGGGCGGACACGTGGCGTGCGCCATCCTCGGCCCCCAGGTCGCCCCGGGCAGCTACGACCAGGAGTGGTACCACTACAGCCTGCTGCGGACGCTCGAGGACGGGTTCGGGATCTCCGAGTATCTCGGCGACGCGAACGAGGTCACCCCGATCGACACGATCTGGCAGGCATCGTAGGAGCGGCCGACTCCTCTACGGGCGACCGTACCGTGTCAGCAGCCGCTCTCGGTCGAACATCGCCGAGACCAGGCGCCAGGCGACCCGGTCGATGACGATCAGGATGGCCGCCCCGGCAAGGGCGACCGTCACGCTCGGACTGATCACCCGGAAGGTGAACAGCGCGATGAGCCCGAGCATGGGGAGCATCGCCAGGAAGGCGAGCTGCTGGGCGACGCGGATGTCGTTGACCCGCACCGAGACCGCAAGCCCGACCCAGATCGAGAACGTCGAGGTCAGGGGGGCGAAGAGCAGGATCGCGGCGAGCTGCGAGGGCTGCCACACGAGATGCACCACCGCTTCGGTCGCCACGGCCCGCACGAGCAACGCGAAGGTGAGCGCCAGGGCGTAGGAGATGGCCACGGATGGGACCACCGCCGCCAGGGCCTTTCCGAGGAGGAGCTCCTTCGCCAGGACCGGGGTGGTGAGGACGGACTCGAGCGTGCCCTGCTCTCGCTCCCCGATCACCGCGTAGCCCGCCATCACGGTCGGGAGCACCAGTGGCACGAGCATGAGCGTGAGCGTGGCCCCGCCGACCGCGCCCCTGACCGCGGACAGGGGGGTGCCCGCCTTGACCCCGAGCACGGTGGCGAGGGGGATGACCGCGAAGAACAGCGGAAGGACGATCGTGGTGCCCAGGATGAGCTTGTTGCGCCGGAACTCCCGGAACTCCTTGCGCAACACGGCGCGAACGCGCGGGTTCACGAGCGCGCCTCCACGTCGTCCTTGACGAACTGCAGGTACACGTCCTCGAGCGTGTGGCGAACCTCAGCGATCTCCAGGACGTCCGCGCCCGAACCGACCAGCGCTCGGGCCAGGGCTGGCGCGACGGTGGCGGGTTCGCCGGTGAGCGATACGACGTATGCGCCGTCCTCCTGTTTCCAGCTCTGCACGCCGTCGAGGCCGCCGAGCAAGGCGGCGGGATCGGCCAGCGGCTGGACCGTTCGCACCCGGATCGCCGAGGCGAACACCTCGCGGCGAAGCTCGTCCGGCCGCCCGAGAGCCCGAAGCGTCGTGTTCAGCACGGCGATCCGATCACAGAGGCGCTCGGCCTCGTCCAATCGATGGGTGGTCAAGAACACGGTGACACCACGGCTGCGCAGGCTCTCGATCAGTTCGCGCACCTCCCGGGCCGCGACGGGGTCCAGGCCGCTGGTCGGCTCGTCGAGGAACAGGACCTGGGGATGGGACAGCAGCGTGCGGGCCAGGCTCGCCCGCTGCCGAAGCCCCTTCGACAGCGAGCCGGCGAGCTCTCCTGCCCGTGGGGCCAGCTCGACGGCTTCCAGGGACGACATGATGCGCTCCCTGGTTGTCCCCCGAGGCACCCCGTAGAGGCCCGCGAAGTACTCGAGGTTGTCGTAGAGCGACAGTCGCAGGTACAGGCCGGGGCTCTCGGGCATGATGGCGATCCGGCCCCGAAGCTCCGAGCCCCGGGCCTCCGAGACGGGAACGCCCGCCACCTCAGCCGAGCCCGAGGTCGGCCGCAGCAGGGTGCCCAGCACCCGCACCGTCGTCGTCTTGCCGGCGCCGTTCGGGCCGAGGAACCCGAACACCTCGCCCGAGGCGACCTCGAACGAAAGGCCCTCGAACGCAACCCGATCGCCGAATCGCTTGGTCAGGTCTCGCGCGCGGATCACGGCCTCGGGCACGGCTGAGAGCGTAGATCGCCCCGGTAACGTTCTCAGCTCACCACCACGGGCGCTCCAGGGCGCGGTCGGTGCCCCCGGTCCGGTCGAGCATGTCGAGTTCAGCGAGGTCCTCGTCCGAGAGCGTGAAGTCGAAGATCCCCGCGTTCTCCTCGATCCGCTCCCGATGCGTCGACTTGGGGATGACGGGAATGCCACGCTGCACGCACCATCGAAGCAGCACCTGCGCGGGCGTTCGGCCCAGTGCCGTGGCGATCCGCCCGACGGTCTCGTTCGAGAGGTGGCGGCCGGTTCCCAGGGTGCTGTAGGACTCGAGGGCGACGCCACGGTCCCGGCAGGATTCCAGGAGCGCGCGCCGGTACTGGAACGGGCTGAACTGAACCTGGTTGACCGCCGGTGGGATGTTCCCGGCCGCGAGAACCTCGCCAAGCTCGCCGACGGCGAAGTTCGAGACCCCGATCGAGCGGGCGTATCCGCGCTCGCGGGCGCGCTCCATCCCCGGCCATGCCCAGGTGGGGCCGCCTCGCGGCCAGTGGATGATGTACAGGTCGACCTGATCGACCCCGAGCCGTTCGAGGCTGCGCTCCGCGGCGGACACGGGATCCTTGCGCGCCGGATAGAACTTCGTCGTGACGAACACGTCGTCACGAGGCACGCCGCTCTCGCGCAGCGCCCGGCCGACGCTCTCCTCGTTCCCGTACGCCTGGGCGGTGTCGATGTGTCGGTACCCCAGGTCGAGCGCCCACCGCACGGCGTTGACACAGTCGGGTCCGTTCGGGATCTGCCACACGCCGAGTCCAAGCAGAGGCATGGTGTTCCCGTCGGCCAAGACGAGGGTCCGTCCGTCCGCTGTCACGCCCACAGCCTTTCGCTATCGATGGGAATCCGGCGGCTGCCCAGCATAGCCGCGATGTGGTGGTGAGACCCTCCGGCCGAACGTAGGCTTCACCCGCGATGATCACCTGCCC
>JBKPBM010000271.1:0-3253 GCA_046744325.1 Actinomycetota bacterium
GCTCGGAGATGTGTATAAGAGACAGATCCTCCAGACCAAGACGAAGGACCTCCAGAAGCTCCAGGAGCAGCTGGGGGCCCGGCTCAAGGACCTCCAGGCCCAGAAGAAGGAGCTGAACGACAAGATCACCGCGGCTCAGGCGGTGGTCGACCAGCTGAACAAGGACGAGGCCGACGCGGCCGCCCTGGTCGAGAAGCTGAAGAAGAAGCTGGCGGCCGAGGAGGCCGCGGCCGCCGCGGCCGCACTGGCGGCTGCCGAAGCGGCCAAGAATCAGGGCGGGGCATCCGCCATCTCGGGCGTCCTGCTGTGCTTCCCGGTGCGAGGAGCCGTGGCCCGCTCCGACGACTTCGGGGCGCCGCGCTACAGCGGGGGCTTTCACCTGCACGCCGGCAACGACCTCTTCGCCGCGCGGGGCACGCCCATCGTCGCGCCGTTCGACGGGATCGCCGCCGACGACACCAACCCCCTGGGCGGGCTGTCGGTGACCGTCTCGGGGAGCCTGGGCTACGTGTACAACGCCCACCTGGACAGCATCCTCAAGCTGGGGCCGGTCTCCAAGGGCGACGTCATCGGGACGGTGGGGGACTCGGGGGACGCGCAGGGCGGGCCGACCCACGACCACTTCGAGTGGCATCCGAACGTGATCCCCTCCCACCTCTGGGTCAGCCCGTACGGCGTGAGCCTGGTCGGCACCGCCATCGACCCATACCCCTACCTGAACGGCGCTCCAAGCTGCTGATCGGGCCGTGGCGAGGACGTTCCAGCCGGGTCTGCGTTCGATCGTGTTCGACTGCGCACACCCCTACACGCTCGCGGCATGGTGGGCCGAGACCCTGCCCGGGTACCACCTCCGCGAGTATCGACCCGAGGAACTGGAGTGGCTTCGCTCTCAGGGGATCGAGCGGATGGAGGACGATCCCTCAGTGGTCATGGACCCCGAGAGGGATGACCTGCCCACGATCTGGTTCAACAGGGTGCCGGAAGGCAAGGTGGGCAAGAACCGGGTCCACGTCGACGTGAATCTCCGCGGCGAGTCCGACATCCAGACGCTTGTCGACCGGGGGGCGACGATCGTCCGGCCCCTGGACGCCGTGCCGAACGAGCATTGGGCGATCATGGCCGATCCCGAGGGGAACGAGTTCTGTGCGTTCCCGCCTCCAGCCGGCGCGACGTAGGCGGACGATCCCGGAACCTATACTCGCCGCGCCATGAGCGCATCAGGGCATCCCGCGCCCCGGCCTCGCGACGAGCCCTGGATCTTCCGGACCTACGCCGGCTTCGGGACACCCGCCCTCACCAACGAGAGATTCAAGCGCAACCTGGCCAAGGGTCAGACCGGGCTGTCGGTGGCGTTCGACCTTCCCACCCAGTGCGGGTACGACGCGGACGACGAGCTCTCGATCGGCGAGGTGGGGAAGGTCGGCGTGCCGGTGGGGCATCTGGGAGACCTGCGCGCGGTGTTCGACGGCATCCCCCTGGAGCGGATGAACACCTCGATGACCATCAACGCCACGGCGCCCTGGCTGCTTGCTCTCTATGTGGCCGTGGCCGAGGAGCAGGGCGCCGTCCGGGCTGGCCTCTCCGGCACCACGCAGAACGACATCCTCAAGGAGTACCTGTCCCGGGGAACCTACGCGTTCCCGCCGAACCCTTCCTTGCGGCTGACCGCCGATCTGATCACATGGACCGCGCGCGAGGTTCCGCGGTGGAACCCCATCAACGTGTGCTCCTACCACCTCCAGGAGGCGGGCGCAGGTCCGGCCCTGGAGGTGGGCTTCACACTGGCCAACGCGGTCTGCGTGCTCGACGCCGTCCGGGCGACGGGTCGCATCCCCAAGGAGGACTTCCCGGCGGTGGTCGGCCGGGTCTCGTTCTTCGTCAACGCCGGGATCCGGTTCGTGGAGGAGACGGCCAAGATACGGGCATTCGCCGCGCTGTGGGAGCGGTTGACTCGGGAGCGGTACGGCGTTGCTGACCCGAAGCTCCGACGGTTCCGATTTGGGGTGCAGGTGAACTCGCTCGGCCTCACCGCCGAGCAGCCCGAGAACAACGCGTACCGGATCCTTCTCGAGATGCTGGCCGTGACGCTGTCCCGGGACGCGCGGGCCCGCGCGCTCCAGGTCCCCGCGTGGAACGAGGCGCTGGGGCTCCCGCGGGCGTGGGACCAGCAGTGGTCGTTGCGGGCCCAGCAGATCCTGGCCGAGGAGACGGACCTGCTGGAGCACGAGGACCTGTTCGCGGGCTCGCGGGTGATGGCGAACCTGCAGGAGCGCATCGAGACCGAGGCGTGGGCCGAGTTCGAGCGGGTCCAGGAGCTGGGTGGGAGCGTGGAGGCTCTGGGCCACATGAAGGAACGACTGGTGGCCGCCCTGGCCGATCGCCTCCGGCGCATCGAGAGCGGCGATCAGCCCGTGGTCGGGGTCAACCGGTACACCGAGTCGGAGGTCTCCCCGCTCGCCTCCGCGGTCGGGGAGGGACTGCACTCCATCGAACGCGTCGAGCACCAGGTGGAGGAGGAGCAGAAGGAGTCGCTCCGGCGGTGGCGGGCCGATCGCGATGGGGCCGCCGTGGCCCGCGCGATTGACTCGCTTCGCCGCGCCGCGGAGACGGACCGGGAACTGACGCAGGCCACCCTCGACGCGGCGCGGGCGGGGGTGACCACGGGGGAGTGGGCCGGCGCGCTCCGCGACGTGTTCGGGTCCTTTCGCGCGCCCACCGGGATGCCCGCGCCCGGGTCCTCAGGCGACGGCCTGCCGGGGGCGACGGACGAGGCCCGGAGGGCCGTCGCCGAGGCGGTCTCGCGATTGGGTGCCTCGAGGATCCGGCTGCTGGTGGCCAAGCCCGGGCTCGATGGGCACTCCAACGCCGCAGAGCAGGTTGCCCTCCGGGCCCGCGACTGCGGGTTCGAGGTGATCTACCAGGGCATCCGCCTGACCCCGCGGGAGATTGCCCGCGCCGCGGCCGACGAGGACGTCCACGCGATCGGGTTGTCGATCCTGTCGGGGAGCCACATGGTCCTGGTGCCGGCGGTGCTGCGGTGCCTGGCGGATGAGGGCGTGGACATCGGCCGGGTGCCGGTGGTGGTGGGCGGGGTGATCCCCGATGACGATGCCGCGGCCCTTCGGTCAAGCGGCGTGGCGGAGGTGTTCCGGCCGGGCGAGGCCGGGCTCACCGACGCCCTGGCCGCGATCGCGCGGCTGATCGGGCGACCGGGGTGAGGCTCACGGGTCGGGGCCCGAGGGCGGTGGGATCC
>JBKPBM010000267.1:0-2186 GCA_046744325.1 Actinomycetota bacterium
GATCACGGCCTCGTGCGGACCGAACCTCCCCAGTGCGTGAAAGAGGAAGCCCCATCCGTAGACCGTGCGCCAGGTCCCCCGGCGGATGAACCGGACCCCCTCCACCACCTCGACGGCGGGTGCGTTGGCGTGGGCGGCGCAGAAGATGGTGACCGTCCATCCCGCCTGGGACAGCCGCCGGGCCAGTTGCTCGACGTAGACCTCGGATCCCCCGCCCTGTGGATGCTGGGTGTCGCGCCAGTTCAGGATCAGCAGGCCCCGAACCGGTGAGCGCTGGGCTCGGAGGATGGACGCCAGGGGGACCGCCACCGCCAGCAGGGCCAGGCCCTGGATGCCCAGCGAGAAGACGGCGACCGACGTGGGGGCGTGGGCCATGGTCACGATCGCCGCCGTCCCGATCGCGCTGACCGGCACCACGGACCAGACCCATCCGGTGGAGCGCTGGCCCATCAGGAGCTGGGCCCCGACGGTGGCGAACCCGCCGAGGAGCATGGCCACGGACAGGATCCGAAGCGTGCCGGTCGACTGGACGAACCGGGAGCCGTAGGCCACCCGCAGCATCAGACGCGGGGCACCCTGCAGCAGGATCAGCGCGAGCGCGCCGGGGGCCAGCGCCAGGACCAGCGTGCGCCGGAGCGCCTGCCGCGCTCCCTCCACGGCGGCGCGGCGAAGGGCATAGGCCGCGGCCGGCATCTGGGAGAACAGCGCGATGCGGGCCAGGGACGCCGCGCCCACGTAGGCGCCGGCCACGCCCGGCTCTCGCAGGCGGATGGCGAACACGTCGACGATCTGGGTGAGGCCCAGGGCGAACAGGCCCACCAGGGCGATCCACACGTCGGCGCCGAGGGACTGTCTGGTCCGGGCCCCATGGCGGGGGATGGCCCGCTCCGTGACCGCCAGCCCGACGAGCATCCCCAGGACCAGCCCCGCGGAGGCGCCCTCGAGGCCCAGTCCCAAGGCGACCAACAGCACCGGAAGAGCCACGCGGGCGAGGCCTTCGACGGCGAAGCTCCACCCGACGAAGGCGAACCGGCCCAGCCCGACCAGGGCTCCGCGGTTCCATGCCAGCAGGACCAGGAAGGACCCGCCGAGGGCGAACCATCCCGCCGAGCGCACCGTGGCGGAGTGAAGGCCCATGGTCACCGCCCAGACGCCCAGCCCCACGCCCGGCAGGACGAGGCGCTTGCGCCCGGTCGGGAAGCGGTCGTGGAGGGCGGCGAACATCTCGGTTCCCCCCGACAGCGCGTTCACCGGGCCGATCAGCGCGAGGAGGGCGGCGATCAGCGCGCCCAGCGTCCCGAACGCTCCGGAGGGCAGCATCCGGCCCATCAGCGAGGAGAACAGGAAGTTCAATCCCGCGGCGGCCACCAGCCCGGCGCCGAAGGCCACCGTTCCGATGAACTCGTCGCCACCCGTTGCAGCCCGGTCACGGGATCGGAGCACCAGGGAACCCCCTCGCCTCAGCCGGTTCCGTTCCCCGGGCCTTCGCGGGCCGCTCCTGCCCCGGGATGGGGCCACATTATTCCGGTCCGGGCCGCCGAACGCCAGCGCGGCGAGGGCCGCTCTGACCGCATCTACGGCGGGACGTGGAAGACCAGGACCCCGGCCACATGGGTCGGCGTCCGATCCACGGTCTCGAACAAGCCGCGCCAGGGACCCGCCACGCCGTCGACCAGGATGATGTCCCCCACTCCGTGGGCGCGCAGATACGCGGGCAGGCGCTCCCTGGCACCGGGGAAGAGCCGCCCCCAGAACATCGAGTAGAACAGCGGAGAGGACAGCTCCGGGACGGGAAGGGCGGCGGACACATACCCGTTCGGCATGTGGAACGCGAACTCCGTCTGCGCCTGCCACAGCATGCTCCCCCCGTTCCATGGCGAGGGGATGATCAGGACGTTCTCGCCCGGACGGAGGTACCGTTGATAGACGGCGCTGGCGAAGAACTCGGGCGTCCGCACCGTCCTCACCGGCGCGAACGAGGAGGCGGGCACCAGCGACGCCACCACCACGCCGGCCAGCATCCACCGGCCCGTCTTCTCCCAGCCGCCTGAAGGTGCCGCCATCCACATCGACACCATCACGGCCGCGAGGAGGAAGTCGTACAGGACGAAGCGAGCCGGGATGGCGTACCTGATCAACGGCACGTGCTGGACCACGGCGTAGGGGAGCTGTCTCTTATACACATC
>JBKPBM010000203.1:0-2398 GCA_046744325.1 Actinomycetota bacterium
ACCCGCCAAACGAGATTTGGCCAGGTGTCTCGTGGGCTCGGAGATGTGTATAAGAGACAGCGTCAAGGGCGGCAAGATCGGGATGTTCGGCGGGGCCGGGGTGGGCAAGACCGTGATCATCCAGGAGATGATCCGCCGGCAGGCCGAGCAGCACGCCGGGGTGTCGGTGTTCGCCGGCGTCGGCGAGCGCACCCGCGAAGGCAACGACCTCTTCCTGGACATGACCGAGTCCGGCGTCATCGAGAAGACCGCCCTGGTGTTCGGCCAGATGGACGAACCGCCGGGGGTGCGGCTGCGGGTGGGGCTGGCCGCGCTGACCATGGCCGAGTACTTCCGCGACCACGAGCACCAGGACGTGCTGCTGTTCGTGGACAACATCTTCCGGTTCGTCCAGGCGGGCTCCGAGGTGTCGACGCTGCTCGGGCGGATGCCCTCGGCCGTCGGCTACCAGCCGACGCTGGCGGACGAGATGGGCGAGCTCCAGGAACGGATCACCTCGACCCGAGGGCGGTCGATCACCTCGCTCCAGGCGGTGTACGTGCCGGCCGACGACATCACCGACCCGGCCCCGCACACCACGTTCGCCCACCTGGACGCCACCACGGTGCTGTCGCGGGCCATCTCCGAGCTGGGCATCTACCCGGCCGTGGACCCGCTGGACTCCACGTCGCGGATCCTCGACCCGCGCTACGTCGGTGAGGAGCACTACGCCGTGGCCCGGCGGGTGCAGGAGATCCTGCAGCGGTACAAGGACCTGCAGGACATCATTGCCATCCTCGGGATCGACGAGCTGTCGGAGGAGGACAAGGTGATCGTGGGGCGGGCCCGCAAGATCCAGCGATTCCTGTCCCAGCCCTTCTTCGTGGCCGAGCAGTTCACGGGGATCCCCGGGAAGTACACCCCGGTCGACGAGACCATCGGCTCGTTCAAGGCCCTGGCCGAGGGTGAGTACGACCATCTTCCCGAGCAGGCCTTCTTCATGGTCGGGGGGATCGAGGAGGCCGAGGCGAAGGGCCAGGAGCTGGCCAAGGTCGGGGCGGAGTAGGGGCGCGCACGATGCCGGCGGCGTTCGAGGTCTTCCTGGTCACCCCGGAGCGCGCGATCTGGTCCGGGCAGGCCACCATCGTGATCGCCCGGGGGTCCGAGGGCGAGTTCGGGGTGATGAACGGGCACGCGCCCATGCTGGTCCAGCTGGGGATCGGCCCCCTGTTCATCGAGCCAACGGAGGGCGAACGGATCGCCGCCGCGGTGGACGGTGGGTTCCTGCACGTGATGACCTCCGGTGAGGAGACGCGAGTGGACGTCCTGGCCGAGCACGCCGAGCTGTCCCACGAGATCGACGTCGACAAGGCCCGCCGGCTTCAGGAGGATGCCGAGCGCCGGATCGAGGCCGACCACGACGCCGAGGCACTGGCCGA
Source organism: Actinomycetota bacterium (assembly GCA_046744325.1). GTDB lineage: Bacteria > Actinomycetota > UBA4738 > UBA4738 > UBA4738 > JBKPBM01. The sequence goes on from JBKPBM010000203.1 coordinate 1,419, forward strand.
CCTGGCCAAGGCCACAGTCCGCCTCGGGCTCCGCAGCTGAGGACGGCCAGGGAGAACCCCACCCTTAGTCGTCCCCCTCCGGCTGCCGATGCATTGAGGGAATCACCAGCATCGGAGTCGGAGTGAACGGCGATCCTGCCACCCTTCCACCCGGGGAGTCCGCCTCGGGCACGCCCACCCGAACCGGCGCTCCGCTTCCGGCTGCCCCGGCCTCGTCGAACGGCCATCGGCGTGAAGGGGCGCGCGACCTCGACTACCGCTCGCTTCTCGAACGAATCCCCGCCGTGACCTACGTTGCCGGGTTCGGCGAGTCCGGCGCGTGGACCTACGTCAGCCCGCAGATCGAAGCGATGCTGGGGTTCCCCCCCGAGCAGTGGATGGCCGACCCCGGTCTGTGGTACAGGCAGATCCATCCCGAGGACAGGGCCCGTGCCCTGGAGGAGGAGAGTCGGAGCAAGGCGACCGGCGAGCCCCTCCACTCCGAGTACCGAATGGTGGGGAAGGACGGAACCTTCCGATGGATCCGGGACGAGGCCGTGCTGATCCTGGACGCGGGAGGCGAACCCCGGTACTGGGAGGGGTTCATGTTCGACATCACCGCGAGGCGGGAGGCGGAGCAGGCGCTGCACGAGTCCGAGGCCAGGTACCGGAGCCTGTTCGACCACGTCCCCGTGGGCCTGTACCGGACGACACCGGACGGCCGGCTGCTGGATGGGAACCGCGCGCTGGCGGCGATCCTTGGCTTCGGAAGCCGGGAGGCGATGCTGGCGGCCCACGCGTTCGACTTCTACCTGGACCCCGGGGATCGGGAGCGATGGATGTCGCTCATGGAGAGCGAGGGCGTCGTCCGGGACTTCGAGATGCAGATCCGGCGGGCCGACGGCGGCGTAATCTGGGTGCGGGACAGCGGCCGGGCCGTGCTCGACCGCGACGAGACGATCCTGCACTACGAGGGCGTGCTGGTGGACACCACCCGGAGG
>JBKPBM010000163.1:0-3633 GCA_046744325.1 Actinomycetota bacterium
CAGCTGTCCACCCTCACCGGGACGAGGTCTCGGCACGAGCGGACGAGCCAGATCTGCCCAGCGTACGAGGAGGGAGGACGGAATGGGCAAACAGTTCAGCCTGAAGCCGCTGGAGGATCGCGTCGTGGTCAAGGCAAGCGACGGGGAGGAGGCCACTGCCTCCGGCATCGTTATCCCCGACACGGCCAAGGAGCGTCCCCAGGAGGGCGAGGTCATGGCGGCGGGCCCGGGCCGGTTCGAGGACGGCCAGCGCATCCCGATGGAAGTCCAGGCTGGGGACAAGGTCATCTATTCGAAGTACGGCGGCACCGAGGTCAAGGTTCAGGGTGAGGAGTACCTGATCTTGTCCGCTCGCGACGTGCTCGCCGTCATCCGGTAAGAGTGGGGAGGACCCATGACAGCGAAAGTACTGAAGTTCGGTGAGGACGCTCGGCGCGCCCTCGAAGCCGGGGTGGACAAGCTCGCCGACTCTGTGGCGATCACACTCGGGCCCAAGGGACGCAACGTGGTGCTCGGAAGGAATTGGGGTGCCCCCAACATCACGAACGACGGCGTGACCATCGCCAAGGAGATCGAGCTGGAGGACCCCTACGAGAACATCGGGGCCCAGCTGGCCAAGGAAGTCGCCACCAAGACGAACGACGTGTCGGGTGACGGCACCACCACCGCGACCGTCCTGGCCCGGGCCATGGTCCACCAGGGCATGCGCAACGTCGCGGCCGGGGCGAACCCGATGGCCCTCAAACGAGGGATCGAAAGGGGCGTCGAGGCGGTCGTCGGACACATCGGCAAGCAGGCTCGTGATGTGGAGGGTCGCGACGACATGGCCCACGTGGCGACGATCTCTGCAGCCGATCCCGCCATCGGCGAAACCATCGCCGAGGCCTTCGAGAAGGTCGGCAAGGATGGGGTCATCCAGGTGGAGGAGTCCCAGACGTTCGGCCTGGAGATCGAGTTCGTCGAGGGGATGCAGTTCGACAAGGGCTACATCTCGCCCTACTTCATGACCGACGCCGACCGGATGGAGACGGTCCTCGAGGACCCCTACATCCTGCTGGTGGGCAAGAAGATCTCCAGCGTGCAAGACCTACTGCCGGTGCTGGAGAAGGTTGTCCAGGCCAGCAAGCCCCTCCTGGTCATCGCTGAGGACGTGGAGGGCGAGGCCCTGGCCACCCTGGTGGTCAACAAGATCCGGGGCACCTTCCCGTCGGTCGCCGTGAAGGCACCCGGGTTCGGGGACCGGCGCAAGGCGATGCTCCAGGACATGGCCATCCTCACCGGCGGCCAGGTCATCTCCGATGAGATCGGGGTCAAGCTGGAGAACGTGGCCCTGGACATGATGGGCAAGGCCCGCAAGGTGGTCGTCACCAAGGACGACACGACCGTCGTCGAGGGCCAGGGCTCCGAGGAGGACATCAAGGGCCGGATCGCCCAGATCAAGGGCGAGATCGAGCGCACCGACTCGGACTGGGACCGGGAGAAGCTCCAGGAGCGGCTGGCCAAGCTGGCCGGGGGCGTGGCGCTGATCAAGGTCGGCGCGGCCACCGAGGTCGAGCTCAAGGAGAAGAAGCACCGCATCGAGGACGCCGTGTCGGCGACGCGCGCCGCCATCGAGGAGGGCATCCTCCCCGGCGGCGGCGTGGCGCTGATCAGGGCCGAGGAGTCGGTCGACCCCGACGCCCTGGGGCTCGACGGCGACGAGGCCACCGGAGCGACGATCGTTCGCACGGCTCTGGCGACCCCCGCCGCCCTCATTGCCAAGAACGCCGGCTACGAGGGCGGGATAATCGTCGAACGGATTCGCACCGACTCCGACGGCGTGGGCTTCAATGCGGCGACCGGCGAGTGGGTCGATCTGCTCCGGGCCGGGATCATCGACCCCGCGAAGGTGACCCGGTCGGCCGTCCAGAACGCGGCATCCGTCGCGGCGCTGCTCCTTACCACCGAATGCGCCATCGTGGAGAAACCCCAGGGGGAGGTCACGGGCTCGAACGGGAACAGCTACAGGAACTAAGGGCTGATCCCCTCCTTCGCCCGCCCGTGCCTCAGGCTCCGGCTTGAGGGCACGGGCATGGGCGAGGATCGCCGACCACCCACGCGAAGACATCGTGGCAGCTGACACATGAGCCCTCATCCTGTGGGCTTTTCCCCCGACGGCCCGGTCTGGGTTACCTCAGCCAAGAGCTCACCTCTTCACCCGATTGGGAGTGGACATCACTCAGCGCCTCCGCAGGAGCGACCGACCCGTCGGCTTTGCCACCTCAGCTATCTCGGCAGGTCATGACCCGGCGGAGGCGCTCGTGTGCGCGACGGTAAGCTCGTGAATGGCCGTGGTCAACAGCAGGATCTGCTCCGAGAGGGAGATGAGCTGCTCGTTTTGCTGCCCCTCGTCCTGAACCAGCTGCCACTCGGTGTCGGCCAGGATCCCGCGCCTCTCGTCCGCCCGGTTTTGGCTGATCAGGATGAAGGTCGAGAGGAAGATGGCCTCGAGCGACACGATCATCGTGAGGAGACCGAATGGGAACTTCTCGACTCGCAGCCTGATCCAAACGATGAACCAGAGCACGTGCAGGTATACGAACGCCATCGATCCAGCGAACTGAGTGATCCGATCGGCCACCCGGTTCTGCAAGCTTGCTCGGCGCTCCTTGGCGTGCGCGACAAGGGCTGGATGCCTCGGCTCCTCCGTGACCGGTCGAACGCTCATGCTCCTCCTCCTTCGAGGTCGGCGATGGCGGGAGCATCGAAATGGCTCGTGCCCGAAGGGGGAGGATCGAATCCCTCGTTGATCAGGCTCTCGAACCCACCCTGGTCCGACAGCTGCCGGACCACCCGGTGGCAGTGAAGGTCGATGAGCCGCGGCGCCGCCAGATCGGCTTCCACGTGGCACCTCCCGATGCCGGCCGCACCCCAAAGCTGACCGTGCGATTCTGCACCCGTCAGCGACACGGGCGCGCGATAAGGTATGGTTCCGCCCGTGGCCGAGGGCCCTCACCGCGGATTCGCAGCCCAAGGGATCGCCTTCTTCGACGGGCAGTTCGTTCCCATGGACGACGCGAAGATCTCGATCGCCACGCACGCCTTCAACTACGGGACCGGATGCTTCGAGGGCATCCGCGGCTACTGGAACGCCGAGCGCAAAGAGATCTACCTGGTCAAGCTCCAGAGTCACTTCCGGCGCCTGCTGAACTCGACCCGGCTGTTCCGGATCGACATCGGCCTGGAGCTCGAGGAGCTGTGCGAGATGACCGTGGAGCTGATCCGGCGAAACGGCTATCGGGAGGACGCCTATGTCCGCCCCGTCGCCTACAAGGCCTCTCCGGTGATCAAGGTCGGGCTGCTGCATCTTCAGGACGCGTTCTGCTGCTTCACCGCGCCGATGGGCGAGTACCACGACATCCACCACGGGCTCTCCGTGATGGTCAGCGGCTGGCGCCGCAACGACGACAACGCCATCCCGGCCAGGGCGAAGGTGACCGGCGGCTATGTCAACGCCGCCCTGGCCATCGCCGACGCCCAGGACGCCGGCTTCGACGAGGCCATCATGCTGACCCACGACGGCCACGTTTCGGAGGCGAGTGCGGCTAACCTCTTCGCGGTGATGCATGGCCGGCTGATCACCCCCGCGGTAGC
>JBKPBM010000335.1:0-4977 GCA_046744325.1 Actinomycetota bacterium
TAGCTGGACCGCTCACGGGTCCGGGACCGGGCTCTACGCCGATCTCAGCTGCTACTACGGGGCCGCTCCACCGGGCACGACGATCGACCTCCTGGCCGAGTTCGGATCGTTCGAGGTGCAGGGACAGGTCTCGGACCCCGAGTCTGTCGGGATCACGGTGCTGGGGAGCAGACATCCGGTCCTTCGAGGGATCACCTCGGCGGGATTGTCCAACTGGGGCAACTCGATCCACGAGGAGATCACCGCATCGCCGCCGACCTTTGGCGTGCTGACCCAGGACAAGCAATTCCACCTGCCGGTGGTCATCGCCACGGCGGGTCGTTAGGAGAAGGCCGAAACCCGGTCTAGTTGAGAGACTCCCGGCTGAGCGGCTCGGCCCACCGCCCGGCCACCTGCTGGTACAGTTCGGCCGCTCGGGCCATCCCGCCGGGCCGGCCGACGGCCTCCACCGCCTCCTGGATGTCTCGCCCGCCGTGGTCGTCATCCAGCTCGTCCCAGCTGAACAGGGACGACACGTCCGCATAATCCAGCTCGACCATGGACTCGGGGTGGAAGGCGGAGAGCCACTCGGCCATCTCGCGGATCAGCTCCGCCACGGGAGCGAGCTCGGATCGTCGCAGGACCTGGAGCGCGCGGTCCGCCCGCTTCTTCGCCCGGGCGATGGGGGTCCAGTAGCGGAGCCGGTGCTCCCCTGCGGGCGTCTCCTCGAGCAGGCGCTCGGCGTCATCGACCAGGACGAACCAGCGGATGGGGACGTGCCACGGGCTCTGCAGGATGGAAGGCACCGCCGACGGCTCGCGACGCTTCAGCCGGGCCAGCTCCCGCGCGGCGCGCTTGGCCTCGGACTCCGGGACGAAGGTCTGGGCCACCTCGGCCGGCCCCGACTCCCGCAGCGAGATCAGGCTGGCCAGCACGCGCATCCGGGTGCGCCACGGGCACACGTAGTACCGCCCCTCCGCCAGTCGCACGTCGGCCAGGTCGCCCTCGGCCAGGGTCAGCAGCCCGACGTGGTGGAGGGTCGGGGAGATCTCGTCGCGGTACACGGGACGGTGCCCCGAGGGCGCGCCCCCGTTCAGGATGTACCGCTCCCACAGCGCTCGCTCGGCGTCGGGGAAGGTCTCCAGGGGTCGGAAGATGCGCAGGAAGGCGCAGGGGATCATGCGCGCATTATAGGTTCGGTCCCGCGCCGGGTCGGCCGCCCTCGTCCGGGGGGGGCCAGAACCCAAGTGCTATATATAGACACGGACCCACCAGCAGAGCCGGGAGGCTGCGAGTGAGCCGAGCGCCGACCAAGCAGTCGGTATCCCATTGATGTCGGTCTTCGATGAGCTGAACGGCGAGTACGAGGAGGTGGTCTTCTTCCACGACCCGCCCACCGGCCTTCGAGCCATCGTCGCCATCCATTCCACGACCCTCGGCCCGGCGCTGGGGGGGACCCGCTTCTACCCCTTCGAGACCGAAGGGGATGCGCTGCGCGACGTCCTGCGCCTGGCCCGGGGGATGACCTACAAGGCGGCCGCGGCCGGCCTGGACCTGGGCGGCGGCAAGGCAGTGATCATCGGCGATCCCAAGCGCATCAAGACCGAGGCGCTCCTGCGCGCGTACGGCCGGTTCATCGAGACGCTGGGGGGCCGGTACATCACCGCGGAGGACATCGGCACGGGCGGGCCGGACATGGACATCATCCGGCGAGAGACCCGGTACGTGACCGGAGTCGCGCCGGAGATGGGTGGTTCGGGCGATCCCTCCCCCGTGACGGCGTACGGGGTGTACCTGGGCATGACCGCGTGTGCGGAGGAGGCGTGGCAGGAGCACACCCTGGAGGGCAGGCGGGTCGCGGTCCAGGGGGTGGGGAAGGTCGGGTACCACCTGGTGAAGCACCTGGTCGAGGACGCGAAGGCCAGCGTGGTGGTCTCCGACGTCGACGTCGACGCCGTGGCCCGGGTGGTTCGCGACTTCGGCGTCGACACCGCGGAGCCGGAGAAGATCCACGCGCAGGAGTGCGACATCTTCGCCCCCTGCGCGATGGGCGCGATGATCCGCGACGACACCATCCCCGAGCTCAAGTGCCGGGTGGTGGCGGGCTCGGCGAACAACCAGCTGGCCGCACCCGAGCACGGCGAGGCGCTGGCAGAGCTCGGCATCCTCTACGCCCCCGACTACGTGATCAACGCCGGGGGGCTGGTGAACGTGGCGGACGAGCTGCAGGGCTACCACCCGGAGCGGGCGAAGGCCAGGGTCCAGACGATCTACCGAACGCTCCGGGAGATCTTCCACATCGCCCGCGACCGGCACATCTCCACGGCGGCCGCCGCCGATGCGTTCGCCCTCGAGCGGATCGGCCGGATCGGGCGGGTCAGGCTGTACTGGGTGCCGGGCGGCCGGGGATGGGCCAAGATCTGGGCCCGCGGATCGGCGGCCGCGACTCCATGAGCCGGACCACGATGACGTTCGCGGCGTCCGGCCCTCCTCCGTTCCGAATCCTTCCCGTGGAAGGTGACCCCGATCCCGATCTCACCGCGCTCGGCCTCACCGAACAGGACCTCCGCGAGCTCTACCGATTGATGGCGCTGACCCGCCGGGCGGACCTCGAATGCACCGCGCTCCAGCGCCAGGGCGAGCTGGCCGTCTACCCACCGCTGATCGGGCAGGAGGCCGCCCAGATCGGCAGCGCCTTCGCCCTGGAATCATCCGACTGGATCTTCCCCTCCTACCGGGAGCTCGGCGCGGCGGTGGTGCGGGGGGTCGACCTGGTCGAGTACCTCCACTTCTACCGCGCGACGTGGCACGGGGGCACCTACGACGCCAACGCCCATCGCTTCGGCATGGTGAGCGTCCCGGTCGGCTCACAGATCCTGCACGCCGTGGGCTACGCCATGGGGGCGAAGATGGACGGCGCGTCGCTGTGCTCGCTGGTGTACTTCGGCGACGGAGCCACGTCCGAGGGCGATTTCCACGAGGGATGCAACTTCGCAGCGGTCTTCCGGGCACCGGTGGTCTTCTTCTGCCAGAACAACCAGTGGGCGATCTCGGTGCCACTGTCGGCGCAGACCGTCGCCCCCATCTGGCGCAAGGCGGAGGCGTACGGGTTCCCGGGCGTGCCCGTGGACGGCAACGACGTGCTGGCCGTGTATCGGGCCACGAAGGAGGCCGCGGCCATGGCCCGGGAACGGGGGACGCCCACCCTGATCGAGGCCGTGACCTACCGGATGGGCCCGCACTCGACGGCCGATGACGCGTCGCGATACCGATCGAGCGAGGAGACCGAACGGTGGAAGGCGCTCGACCCGTTGGAGCGCTATCGAACCTGGCTGCTCGCCTCGGGGGTGGCGGACGACACATTCGTCGCCGGCGTGGAGGAGGAGGGTGGCGCGTTCGCCGCCAGGATGCGGGCGGGCGTGGTCGGCTCGAAGCCCCGGCCGGTCAGCGAGCTGTTCGAGTGGATCTTCGCGGACCTCCCCCCACACCTCGTCCGGCAGCGCGACGAGGCGCTGAAGATGGCCACCCAGAACGGCGACGGCGAGGAGGAGCCGGGTGCCTGAGGTCACCATGGTCCGTGCGCTGAACCAGGCGCTCCGCGACTCGCTGGCCGAGGACCACCGCGCCCTGATCCTGGGCGAGGACGTCGGCAAGCTGGGCGGCGTCTTCCGGGTGACCGACGGGCTGCAGGACGAGTTCGGGCAGGCCCGGGTGTTCGACACCCCCCTGGCCGAGGCCGCCATCGCCGGGGTCTCGCTGGGGCTTGCCCTGGCGGGATGGCATCCGGTGGCCGAGATGCAGTTCGAGGGGTTCTCCTACCCCGCCCTGGACCAGATCATCAGCCACGTGGCCAAGTACCGGTACCGATCGCGGGGGCGTCAACCGGTGCCCATGGTCATCCGCATCCCGTTCGCCGGTGGCTTCGGCGGGGCCGAGCATCACTGCGAGAGCCCCGAGGCCTACTACGCGCACACGGCCGGGCTGAAGGTCGTGGTGCCCTCGACCGCCATCGACGCCTATCACCTCCTGCGCGCGTCCATCGCCGATCCCGACCCCGTCGTGTTCTTCGAGCCGAAGAGCCGGTACTGGTCGAAGGAGGAGGGCGACCTGCAGGGGGAGGCGGACGGAAACGGCATCGCGAACGGAGCGGGGCTGCCCATCGGGAAGGCCCGGATCCTGCGCTCGGGGACCGATTGCACGGTGGTGGCGTACGGGGCCATGGTGGCCCGGGCCCTCGCGGCGGCCGAGGAGGCCGCCGAGGACGGCATCGACGTGGAGGTCCTGGACCTGCGGTCCCTTGTGCCCCTTGACCTCGACGCGTTGGCGGCCTCGGTCCGAAAGACCGGCCGGGCCGTCGTGGTGCACGAGGCTCCGCTGACGGCCGGGTTCGGGGCCGAGGTGGTGGCCCGGATCGTCGAGGACGCCTTCGACTACCTGGAGGCGCCGGTCGTGCGCGTGACCGGCTACGACACCCCCTACCCCCCTGCCACCATCGAGGGGTACTACCTCCCGAACGTGCAGCGGATCCTGGCCGCGGTGGACCGGGTCGTGAACTACTAGGGACGAGGGCCAGGCGGATGAGCGTTCGCGACTTCATGCTCCCCGACCTCGGCGAGGGCCTGGAGGACGCCGAGATCGCGGGTTGGAAGGTGGCCGAGGGCGATCGGGTCCGGCTGAACCAGACGCTCGTCGAGGTCAACACGGCCAAGGCCCTGGTGGAGATCCCCGCGCCGTGGGACGGGGTCGTTGAGGTGTTGCACGCGCGCGAGGGCGACGTGGTCAAGGTGGGCGCGCCGCTGGTGTCGATCAGGATCGAGGCCGGCGAGCCCTCGGAAGAGTCGGCCGCCCAGGCCACCGCAGAGGACCGGCCCAAGCGCCGGGGCGTCCTGGTGGGCTACGGCGTGGAGGATGAGGAGGTGCGCGTGCCCCGGCGCCGGACGGCCGAGCAAGGAACCGGCGAGGGCAGAGAGCGCCCCGACCGGGACGGCGGCCCCGTCC
>JBKPBM010000340.1:0-4327 GCA_046744325.1 Actinomycetota bacterium
GACCTGGACGTAGTCCCGGAGCAGGGTCCGCGACCCGAGGGAGGATTCGACGAACGCCTGGTACTGGTCACCGGTTGGGCGAGCCAGTTGGATCGCGCGAGGCGCATAGATCGCCCGGAGCTCCTCCACCCGCCGGTCGAGCTCACCTCGGTCGGCGCCCCACACGCAGAACAGGGCCGAGCAGAACAGGAGGGGCGCCCCGGTGGACTGCAGGCGGTACCGGAGCTCTTCCGCGTCGGCCCGGGCCTCGGCGAGGGCGAGCGGAGGGGGGAGGTCGCCCCCGGAGAGCTGGTAGTCCTGGTCGGCGAGCTCCATCGCCTTGCGCTCGGCCCGGGCCCGGGCCTCGGCAGCCGGCACCGAGACGGCCCGGACCGACCAATCGACGGGGAAGGGCGCCTCCTCTGTGAGGTGGAGCCACTCCGAGCCGGGGAACGGCAGACGCGACGGGAGCTGGACGAGGGCGAGGTAGCCCTGGACGCGCTCGCCCCCCTCGGTCTCCACCCGGAGCCACCGGGCGTGCTCCTCGACGAGGGCCTCGGTGAGCCAGGCGATGGCGGTAGGCCCGAGATCCTCGCCGCGAGTGGCCTCCCCGGATGGGTCCGGACTCTCCATCCCGCGCTCGTAGGGGCGCCGGAGGGCCCAGGCGATCGTGGCGCGATCGGCCGGACGGATCGGAAGCCTCGAGGAAAGGAGTGCCTGGACGTGGGCCGCCTGGCCGAGCCGGAGCCGGAGGTCGAATGGAGCGATGGGAGACCCGGCACCGGCCGCGCGTTCGATCGCCGCCCGGACGTCGCCCCATCCCCGGCGAAGCGTGCCCCATGGGGAGGCGTCGGCCTCGGGGAGCTTGGTGGCCAGGAGGAGTCGACGGGTGAAGGCCCCAGCCTCCGCGATTCGCTCGGCCCACAGCCGCCAGCGGACGAGCCTTCCCTCATCCCCGCCGGGATGTCCGAGCAACCGTATGGCCGCGTTCTCGTCGATGGGCTGGGTGAGCCCGAGGAGATGGAGTTCCGTACCCGCCGACCACAGGGCGCCGGTCGCCCGGGCGAGCTGGTCTGCTCGCTCCGCCTCCGAGGCGAACGCGTAGCCCGACGGGTCGACCTCGAACACGGCCCAGGCGCTCCCGTCCCGGCAGGCGATCACCGGCGGACGGACCGACGACACCTCGGCTCGCATCACCGATTCGGCACCCGGACCCGGACGGCGACCGACCGGGAAAGCCGCGTTCCTCTCCGGGTTCGGCGCGGCCTGAGGGCGAAGGCGAAGAGGGCTATCCCGGCCGCGACCGGCGAGCGACCGTCGACCCGCACCCTGGACAGGGCCCACGCTCCGCCCGCCGGGAGTGCGAACAGGACCAGCAGCGGGTTCGCGTGGTGAAGCGGCGTCGAGGTGTAGGCGAGCAGGCACAGCGCGAACAGCGCCAGGAAGATCCCGACCTGCGACGCTGTGAGGGGGACCGGGAGCCTGAGGTCGTGGAGCCGGGTGATGACCTTCTCCGAGCGAAACACCGCGGTGAAGCAGGGGAGCTCGCGCACGCGCTGCATCGCTCAGTGCCCGGTCACGACGTGGAACAGAGTTACGAACACGTCGCGGACGACCGACGGCGCGAACACCAGCACGGCCACGACGCCGGCCATGAGGGCGAACATGATGAGGCTCGAGGTCTGGTGCCGGAGCAGCCGGATGACGGCCATCACGCCGACCACGGCGAAGAACGCCAGGCCCGCGGTCGTGCGAAGCCAGTCGAGCGCGTGGGTAACGGGATCCGTGGATCGTCACCTCCCGGGTGCGGCTAGGTGGAAGCGGGGGACAGGGCGGCCACCTCGAGGCGACCGTCCTGGTCGATCAGGCGGACGTCGTAGGCGAGGGGCCAGACGAGGCCCGCGGGGTCCGTGGCGAGCAGGCGGGTGGTGGCCTCGATCTGATCCCCCTCGGGGAGAGCGGTCACGTCGGTGAGCGTGATCCGGCGAGCGAAGAGCCCCGGCTGCTCGAGGGTCGTGCCGGGCGCCGTGAGGTAGGCGAGGTCCGCCGGGTCACCTCCACCGAGGTACAGCCAGAAGAACCGCTCGAGGACCGGTTTCGCGCGATCGGCGACGGCGAAGTCGCCTTCGGACGGATCCGGTGGAGGAATCCGCAGGCGCCCTGGAGCTGGCACAATGGATGGCAGATCGTCGACGGCCAGCCGACCGTTTCGACTCGCCACGGGAACGGCGAGCCATACCCACCTACCGGGCTTCGGCGGGACCACCCTCGCGGCGACGACGACCGTGTACCCGCTGCCGGTGGGAGACGAGCCCGCCGGCGTGGCGAACGCCACGCGCTGCCACCTCGATCCGGAGGCTGCGACGTCGAGGTTGGAGACGAGCTCCGACGAAGCGTATGGCAAGAGTCTTCGGGCCCGGTCGGCGGAGTCGCCGTCGGCCGTGAGGTACTCGGTGGCGAAGGCCACGGCGAAGGCCTCGGCTTGCTGGGGCGTCTCCCGCACCGGCGGGGGGAGCGGACGGGGGCGGGCAGGATGAGCCGGGATGGCTCCACGAACCACCAAGGTGCCGAGGAGCGCCCAGAGGAGGACGCGCGCGAGGATCCGCAACGCGGTGGACGCGTGGCGACCACGAGGAGGGGAGAGTGGCGTGGCCTGGCCCTTGGAGGGGGACCAGGTCTGTACCCGCCCCCGTCCGAGGGCGGATGGATTTCTGCGGAGAAGTCTGGTCAGGGTCATGCGGGATCCGGGGACACGAACGGACCAGGGAGACGGGAAGAGGCCGTCGCGGCGAAGGAGTGGCGCGGCGGGAGCGCGTGCTTCTCCCATAGGCCTATACGCGAAGGCGTCATCCCCGTTTGGGGACATCCCAGGGGTAAGTTCCTGCGGCGAACGCCTTGAGCCGGGACATGGCGCGTTGGCGTCGCTTCTTGATCCGGCTGTAGGGCTCGCCCGGCGCGGCGTCTCGCAGATGAACGCCGTCGAGCAGGGTCGCGCGGATCAGCGCGGCCTCCTCCATCGAGATCGCTGCGGACTCCACAGCCTCCGCGATGAGCGCTCGGGCGGAGGGGAGGGGAGCCGCCCAGACGTCGACGCTCTCCTCCTCGATCAGCTCACTCAGCGCGGCCTCGAGCGAGGTGTGCAAGGCGTGGCGCCGGCGCTTCGGGCCCGCCTTCTGCCACGCCTGGTGGAGGACGTCGCGAGCGATGCCGTTGCGGGACAGGTCTGGGTCGAAGCCACGGACGGTCTCGAGAACGCATGCTGCGAGTTCCTGCCACGCCTCCTCTTGCGTGTGCGTCGCGCGCAGCCATCCGGCGCGAGCTCCGATCCCGGGACGGAGGACCTCGAGCAGGAGCAGGGAAGCCTCCTGGCGGTCCTCCTGTACCAGCAGCACCAGCGAAGCGAGCACCTGCTCGCGGACGTGGTGGGGGTAACGGCGTAGGCGAAGCAGCGACTCGGGTCCGTCTAAGAGCCCAAGCGCGGGCATGCACATAGTCCACTCCGCGAACTTCGCCCTGAACGCGCTGCATCGCACGAGGTCGCGTGCCTGCTGGGCGATGCGGTCGCCTGGGTCGTCCATGTCGACACCTCCCGTGCAGCGGTCGGTGCCGAGGTTCGGAAGGGGTCTCCGCTGATCGTCCGCACGTCGTCCGCAGACCATCCGCAGGTCGCGGTTGAGGCGTCCGAAACGCCAGCTAGGCAGCCCTGAGGAAAGTTCTCGAGATTTCTTCTTCCGGGAGGGCCTTCGGGTCGGGCCCACGGGCCGGCCGCACGCGTCCTTCGGGCCCTCGGGGCCCGGATGCGGAGGTCTGCGGATGGTTTTGCGGATGGGCGGGAACCGGGCGCCGGCGGGCCGCCTAGCTCGACCGGATTTCTTTCTCGGCTTCTCGCGGAGCCCTCGAAAACCGCCCTCTACCAGCGCAGATAGGCCGGGGTGCGGATGATCTGCGGATGATCTGCGGACGATCTGCGGATGATCTGCGGATTCCGAAGGGTCTGATGGGCGGCAGATGCAAGGCCAACCTCGCTTCCGTCGGCCCTCTGGGAGAGATGCCGCCCACCTCGCCCCGCGCCCATCGGCGACCCCATCTGCATGCGCTCCGCGGGGAGCAGGGCGGGCTCCTGTCCGACTCGGTCGATCCGGGCGAAGCCTGTCACCGCTGCGCAAACGTGGTTGAAAAGGTCGAAGGAGGGGAAGGACCAAAACGCCGTGGACCGCGTCGCGGCTCGGCCGTTGCACGGGCGGGGTGACGTGGGCCCCGCCGCTCCCGCCGGGGACGGGCATTCTGGTCGACCGCGTACAGGCTCCGTCTGGGTCTGGATTGCTCTGCTGGTTGCGGGCGTCCTGGT
>JBKPBM010000347.1:0-3782 GCA_046744325.1 Actinomycetota bacterium
CCCTTGGGGCGATCAAGGACTTCACCGAGCAGCACCTCAGCGATCAGCAACTGCTTGATCTGGACGCCCGCGACGAGATGCCGCTGGAACTGGTCCGCGAGATGTTCGGGCCGGAGCTGGGGGTCCAGCTGCTGTTCATCCCAGAGGAGTACGGCGGCATGGGCGGCGGCACCTACGACGTCTACCGCCTGTGCGAGGTGATGGCCGGGATCGATCTCGGGCTGGCCACTGCCTTGTTCGCCACGTTCCTCGGCAGCGATCCGATCAGCGTGGGGGGCACGGACGTCCAGAGGAAGGAGTGGCTGGGCCGGATCGCCAACGAAGGAACGCTGTTCGCCTACGGAGCCACCGAGCCCGAGGCCGGCAGCGACCTCGGCGCCCTGAAGACGACGGCCACGCCCGTGCTGGAGGACGGGCGGGTGACCGCCTACCGGATCTCCGGCCAGAAGCAGTGGATCTCGAACGGCGGGGTGGCCGACGCGTACACGATCCTGGCCAACACCCCGGGCGGCCCATCGTGGTTCGTGGTCGAACGCGGCGCGCCCGGGTTCACCCACGGCAAGCCCGAGGACAAACACGGCATCCGCCTGTCCAACACGGCCGCCCTGTTCCTGGATGAGGTCCCGGTGGACGCCGACCGGCTGATCGGCGAGGTCGAGGGGCAGGGGCTGCTGCAGGCCCAGAACGTGTTCGGCTACACGCGACTGATGGTCGCGGCCTTCGGGCTGGGTGCCGGGTGGGCCGCGCTGGACCGGGCCATTCCGTATTCGATGGGGCGGATCCAGGCGGGTGGGCCGCTGTCCGAGAAGCAGGGCTACACCCACAAGCTGATCGTGCCGCACGCCGTCCGCCTGGAGGCGGGCCGCGCCTACATCGAGGAGACCGCCGAGCGGATCGACGCCGGCGAGGGCTCGCTGAACACGGAGGGAGCCATCGCTAAGTACCTGGCCACCGAGGCCGGGCTGGGGGCGGCCGAGGCGGCCATCCAGGCCCTCGGCGGCTACGGGTACACCCGCGAGTACCTGGTGGAGAAGATCCGCCGCGACGTCCGGATCACCACGATCTACGAGGGCACCTCCGAGATTATGGAGATGACCATCGCCCGGGACCGGTGGCAGGAGCACCTCAAGTCCCGGGGGCAGTACTTCCATCAGCGGGCCGAGGAGCTGGAGACGCTGCACGCGGCGGCGCCGTCGGTGGGCGCCGACGTAGCCGCCCTGGCCCATCACGACCTGGCGGAGATCCTCGAGCGGTGCCGGGTGGGCCGGCTGACCCGGAACCAGCACGTCCTGTTGCGCCTGGGCGAGCTGATCGCGTATGCGGAGTGCTCCGGCGCGCTGACCCGGAAGGCGGCGCGCGCGCTTCGCGGAGATCTGCACCCGAAGGCCGACCGCCGGTTCGACGCCGACGGCCTCGCCCTGATCAGCCGGGTGTTCGCCCGGGAGGCCGCCGTGAAGGTGGCCGCCGACGGCCTGCGGTGGCTGGCCGGGGCCGGCACCGACGAGACCGAGGAACTGTTGAAGGCGGTGACCTTCCATCGCGCCATCCACGCCCAGACCGGGCTGGTGGCGGAGATGGATGCCGTGGCCGACCTGCTGTACGGACGGACGGCCGCAGAACAACCCAACTGAATCGAGAGACGGGGAGCGAGGAGATCATGGAGACCAGCGCGGAGGGGATCGCCATCGTCGGAGTGGGAGCCATCCTCCCCGATGCGCCCACGGCGCCCGCCTTCTGGCGAAACGTGACCGAGGGGCGCTACAGCATCACCGAGGTCCCGCCGGGGCGCTGGGATCCGGAGCTCTACTACGACCCGGACCCAAAGGCGCCGGACAAGACGTACTCGAAGATCGGCGGCTGGGTGCGGGAGTGGGCGTGGGACCCGCTCGGGTGGAGGCTCCCCATCCCCCCGAGGGTCAGCGAGGCGATTGACGACGGCCAGAAGTGGGCCGTGGCCTGTACCCGTGAAGCGCTCGCGGACTACGGCTACCCCGACCGACCCCTGGACCCGGAACGGACCGCGGTGATCCTTGGCAACGCCATGGGAGGCGAAAAGCACTATCTGACGGTCCTCAGGATCATGTCCCCGGAGTTCGTCGAGGAGCTGACCGCCGCGCCAAGCTTCATGGCCCTGCCGAACGACGTCCAGGCCGCGATCGCCAGCGAGCTCCGGACGGGCCTCGGCAAGCGATACCCCGAGGTGACTGAGGACACCATGCCC
The DNA here is from genome assembly GCA_046744325.1 of Actinomycetota bacterium. Taxonomy (GTDB): domain Bacteria; phylum Actinomycetota; class UBA4738; order UBA4738; family UBA4738; genus JBKPBM01. Next base: position 2,222 of record JBKPBM010000347.1, read on the forward strand.
GGGGAGCTCTCGAACATCCTGGCCGGCCGGATCGCCAACCTCTTCAACTTCCGGGGTCCGAACTTCACCACCGACGCTGCATGCGCCTCGGGCCTGGCCGCCATGACGGCGGCGGTGCAGGGGCTCCGAGCGCGCGACTACGACGCCGTGATCACCGGGGGGATCGACCGGAACATGGGCGTCGGAGCGTTCGTGAAGTTCTGCAAGATCGGCGCGTTGTCCGGCACCGGGACCCGCCCCTACGCGGAGGGCGCAGACGGGTTCGTCATGGGCGAGGGGGCGGCGGTGTTCCTGCTCAAGCGGCTGTCGGACGCCGAGCGCGACGGCGACCACGTGTACGCGGTGGTGCTTTCGCTGGCGGGCTCCAGCGACGGGAAGGGCAAGGGGATCACCGCGCCCAACCCTGTCGGGCAGCGGCTGGCGGTGGAGCGGGCGTGGGCGGCCGCCGGCCTCCCTCCCCAGACGGCTTCGCTGGTGGAGGGCCACGGCACGTCGACCGCGGTGGGCGACGTGGTGGAGGTCGAGAGCCTGCAGGCGGTCTTCGGCGGCCCCGAGGTCCCAGCGGGATCGATCGCGCTGGGGTCGGTGAAGTCCAATATCGGGCACCTCAAGTCCGCGGCGGGGGCGGCCGGGATCCTGAAGGCCACACTGGCCCTGCACGAGAAGGTCCTCCCGCCCTCGCTCAACTTCGAGCGCCCCAACAGCGGCATCGACTGGGAGCACTCGCCGCTCCGGGTGAACACCGAACTGCGCCCCTGGGAGATCCCCGCGGGCGGTGTGCGGCGCGCCGGGGTCAGCGCATTCGGGTTCGGCGGGACGAATTTCCACGCCGTGCTGGAGGAGCACGTTCCCGGGCACGGGGACGGTGCACGGCGGACGTTCGCGGTTCCCGAGCGGCAGGACCCTGCGGAGGAGGAGTTCACGGCAGCCGGGGAGCCCGCGCCGGCCAAGGTGGCGCACTCCTCGAAGGCGCCCCTCCGCGGGGCCCTGCTCATCGGGGCGGCGGATCCCGCCGGGATCGTGGCGCGGCTGGAGGCGATGAAGGTCGAGGCCGCTGCCGGCCGGGCTCCGGCCGTCGCCGCTCCCTCCGTCGAGGACCTTCGGGCACCCGAGCGCGTGGCGATCGACTATTCCGACGCGGGGGACCTGGCCACGAAGGCCGAGGCCGCGCTGAAGGCGCTGGCCTCGGACGCGCCGGCGGTGTGGAAGGCGCTGCGCGGCCGCGGGATCTTCCGCGGCCGCGGAGTCCGCGCGAAGGTGGCGTTCCTCTACACGGGCCAGGGCTCCCAGTGCGCCAACATGCTGAGCGGGCTGCGCCGCGGCGAGCCCATCGTGGCCGAGACGTTCGCCGAGGCCGACCGGGTCATGACGCCGCTCCTCGGCAAGCCCCTGTCCGAGTTCGTGTTCGTCGACCGCGACGACCCGTCGGCGATGGCCGCGGCGGAGGTCGACCTGATGCAGACCGCCATCACCCAGCCCGCGGTGCTGGCCACCGACCTGTCGCTGACCAGACTGCTGGCCGCCTACGGCGTCCGTCCGGACATGGTGATGGGCCACAGTC
>JBKPBM010000346.1:0-2406 GCA_046744325.1 Actinomycetota bacterium
GGCCCGCCCGCCCCGACCCACGACCTGGGGCCTTGGAGGCGTGGGGATGCCGCGCTTGCGCCGAAGCGCCGCCTTGGCCCGCATCCCCGCGAAGGGACGCTCGCCCAGGGTGACCGGCCTGCTGGGACGGATGACCTGTTCTGGAACAGCCACCTTCGCCGCTGCCTTGACCGACGGGTACTGCGGCTGGGCGCCCTTCCAGGCCACCGAATATCGGACGCACGAGCCGGTGGCCTTGTCCGTGACACCGGCCGGATAGCAGTCGGCGTGGTAGGCGTAGATGCCGTAGGGATCGATGAAGTACCACTGGCCGTCGGCGGGCTCGCGCCGGCAGAAGAAGATGTGCAGGTGGGTGTTCGGGGTGTCGCGAGGGCCGCTCTTCGTGCATCCGCATCCGCCGGGCCCGGTGCAGCCGGCCCAGGCCAGGTGGTCGCCGGCCTTCACCGTCTTGCCGGTGAGGTTGGGATCGATGGCCTGGCCGCTCGTCCCCCAGAACGCCTGGTCCGGATGGCGAAGGTTCGGGTCCTGCGGGCAGCCGATGTCGATGAGGTAGTTCTCGTAGTTGGTATCGGCGCCGGCCTCCAGCCATCCGGCCGCCACACCGGCCTGGAGCAGCGGCACCGAATCGTTCCAGGCGTGGTTGCAGTCATGGTTCGGACCGTCGCGCAGATGCATGTAGATGGTCCGGTAGTTGTCGGTCTGGCGGCCGACGTCGTGGCTCACGATGATGGTATTCCCCGACCAATCGTCGTAGCCGACGAAGGCGACCGTGCCTTTCGCCGCCGCGAGGACCTCGAAGGTGGCGCCAGCGGGCTTCGAGTAGTCGATGGCGTGGTGCCAGTCGTCGGGAGGCGGGCCGTACAGCCAGGGGCCGCCCATGGTCACGGCCGGATCGGTGAACGGCAGCGTGAAGGGCCGGTCCTCGAAGGTGAGCGTGCCCACCCGCGCATACTGGTCGTGCGCCACCGGCCAGGAGTAGGGTCCGTCCGGGTCGCCCGTCACGTAGTACACGTAGCTGGCCGGCTTCCAGTTCTCGTCGCGTGAGACCACCAGGTTCCCACAGGGGCTCCCGCAGGACTCCGGGATGGGCGTCATGCTGACGAGGCGCAATCCTTCCGTACCCAGCTCGTCCCACTTGCCAAGGAAGTTCTCGTAGTCCGGCGCCGACCACAGGTAGTAGCCGTCGGATCCCTCACGCCAGACCCCGGCCCACTTCCACTCCCCGCCCTCCTCGTAGGCCTCGACGTCGATCAGGCGGAGGTTCTGCGCCCCAAGCTCCTCCCACTTCGCCACGAAGTCGTCCCACGAGACGCCGGCCCAGAGGTAGTGGCCGTCGGAGCCCTCACGCCACACGCCGCACCACATGCGCTCGCCGCCATCGACGTAGGTCTCGATGTCGACCAGGCGCAGGTTCTGGTCGTTCAGCTCCTCCCATTTCTTCTCGAAGCCCGCCCATGCGTCTGCCCACAGGTAGTAGCCGTCGGTGCCTCCCCGCCAGACGCCCGCCCATCGGACGTCCCGGCCGTCCAGCCACGTCTCCACGTTGACCAGGCGAAGGTTCTGCTTGCCCAGCTCCGTCCACTTCGCGACCAAGCCGTCCCAGTCGGTGTTGACCCAGAGGTAGTAGCCGTCCGAACCCTCTCGCCAGACGCCGGCCCATCGCCTGGTGTCTCCGATCTGGTAGGTCTCCAGGTCGATCAGACGGAGGTTCTGGTTGCCGAGCTCTTCCCACTTGGCCTCGAACCCGGCCCACTGGTCGTCCCACAGGTAGTAGCCGTCGGTGCCCTGGCGCCACGCGCCCGCGAACGTGGTCGACATGCGGCTCCCCCTTCGTCGATTGCCTGACTATGCCAGCGCGGCGGGAGGGGGGGTCAAGTGGGCCATTCGGCCGAGCCGGGCATGGTCATTCCGAGCCGGTCAGCGTTACAGCGCGAGGGCGCGCGTGGGAGCCAGGATGGCCTGAGGGTCGTCCCGCCAAGCCTCCGGCTGGACGTCGATGTACAGCTCGATCTCGTTCCCATCCGGGTCAGTGATGTACAGGCTGTGGGTGACGCCGTGGTCGGCCGCGCCGACGATGTTGGCCCCGGCGTCAACCAGCCGCTGCCTGGCCTCTCGGAGCTCGTCGTCGGTGGTCCCCACCTTCAGGCCGAAGTGGTACATCCCGACCCTCCTGCCGGTGGGGATGGGGGTGGCGTTCGGCCCGACCTCGATCAGGAGCAGCTCGTGGTGGGTCCGGCCCGATGAGTACATCGCCATCTGGTGCTCCGACCCGGCTATCTCCCTCCAGCCCAGCACGTCGCGGTAGAACCCGCGAGAGACCTCCAGGTCACGCACGTACAGAACAATGTGACCCAGCTCTTTCACCTCCATGATGTCCTACCTTTCTCGGTGGTTTGACTCATGAAC
>JBKPBM010000025.1:0-3480 GCA_046744325.1 Actinomycetota bacterium
GATATCCGACGTCGTCCGCGCTCCCCTCGTGGCGGTCATCCCCGTGTTGCACTGGGCAGGGGTGTTGTCGTTCCCGGTCATCGTCGTGTCCCCGGCGTTGGCGGCTGTTCGCGGCCAGCAGCGAACCAGCCACCGCCTGACATATGCGAGGGCGGTCAGGCCGGGAACTCAGGCGCGGCGCGCGCTGCGTGCAGACGGAGGGTGCCCGACACGCCCTTCAACTCGACGGGCCCGACCTCCGTGAATACCAGCCGGGTTCCCTTGGCCGCATCCACGACCTCCTGGCTCACCAGCACCTCGCCGGGTCTCGCGTAGTCGGCAATCCTCGCGGCGATGTTCACGGTCCGGCCAAAGTAGTCGCCCTCCTGGAAGACCACCGGCCCGGCGTGGATCCCGACGCGGGCGGGGGGAAGGCCCTCGGTCGCCGCCCCCTCCACCATGTCGAGGGCGGCCACCACACCCTGGCCCGGGTCGGGGAAGAAGAACATCACCCCGTCACCAAGCCACTTCACTGGCTGCCCCCCATGCTCCTGGGAGCACCGCCGGACCAGGATGGCCAGTCTTTCCGCCAGGTCTGCCGCGGCCTCGTCTCCCCGCTCCTCGGTGAGCCGCGTGTACCCGGCGATGTCGAGGAAGGACACGGCCGGGGGACGGTGCAACCGACTGAACAGGCCGGCCTTCTCCAGCACGCTCTCCACGTTCTCGACGTGGTTCTTGCTCCAGGCGTGTTCCTGCTGCCCGTGCCAGACAGCCAGGAGGGCCTGCTCCATCAGGGGGGCCATTTCTGAGCCGAGATCCGCCTGGGCCTCCAACATCTCGCTTTCCGACATGCCCGACTCGAGGAAAGGCAGCTCGACCTCGGTATGCCACAAGTCCGTCTCGGTCTCGGCCATCCGGCGGAGGCTGTCCGCGCAGACCCGGAGCCACCGCTCGATGACAATGGGGCGGAACCCCTTCGAGAGCTGGAGCTCAATGGCCGGCACGACCGCCAGTTCGTAATCGCGCACGTGGTCCTCGAGGCGCGGCTCGGCGAAGCCGACGGCCTCGCGGATCACCTTGAGAAGGTCAAGCGGGATGCCCGTCTGTGCGCTCAGCTCCCCGAAGGTCGTGCCGCTGACCTCCGTGAACCGATCGAACGCGGCCGCATCCAGGAAGGAGAAGGAAAGCGCTCCCTCTCGGACGGCGGCGGCCATCTCGTCGAGCGGCACCCCGGCAACCTCGAGGCCGTGAACCCAACGCGCCCTGCGCGCGTCGGCGTGGGAGAACGCGCCTTCCGAGTCAGGCCTCAGGATGCGGAGCTCGACCAGCCGGTCGACGTAGCCGACGTCGACCCCAGCCTTCCGGGCAACCTCCTGTCGCGAATTCTCGCCCACAGCATGCCGATCGTAGCCACAGAGCCAGTGGGCCCTACAGGATTCGAACCTGTGACGCGCAGATTAAGAGTCTGCCGCTCTAACCGGGCTGAGCTAAGGGCCCGTCGAGAGTATAGCGAGGGCGGTTGGGCCGGTCAGAAGCAGGATGAGGGTGGCCGAGGGGACTTGAACCCCCAACCCCCAGGACCACAACCTGGTGCTCTAACCGATTGAGCTACGGCCACCATTGAGGATGCCGGGCGATTCTAGCAGCGGGCAATGGCGCCGCTTCAGACGTCCATCGACTCGTCGGCGACAGGGATCGAACCGAGGACCCGGCGAACCTCGCGGGCGATCTCCAGGTCCTCGCGCGCCTCGATGACGAACGTCCGAACGGACGCACCCGCCCGCCCGACCTCGGCATCCGGCGACGCTGATTCGTTCCGCGCAACATCCACCACCACTCCGATGAAGGCAAGCCCCTCGGTCGCCCTGGCCCGGATGGACGGGGCCCGTTCGCCCACCCCTCCCGTGAACACGAGCGTATCCAGGCCGTCCATCGCCGCGGCCATCGCCGCGATCGCTGCTCGCAGCCGGTGCAGGTAGACCTCCACCGCCAGGCCCGCCGCCGCATCGCCATGCGCCTCGGCGTCCAGGATCGCCTTCATGTCCGCGGTGCCCGTGAGCCCGAGGAGCCCGGACCGATGCTCCAGCGTCGAGGCCAGCTCCGACGGCGGCATCCCGACGTGCTCCTCCAGCCACAGGACCAGGCCAGGGTCGATCGACCCGGATCGCGTCGCCATCACCAGGCCCTCCAGCGGGGTGAACCCCATGGTCGTGTCCACGGAGCGCCCGTCCCGAACCGCCGCCAGCGAGGCCCCCGACCCGAGGTGGCACGTGACCACCCGCAACCCGTCCGTCGGCACGCCCATGAGCTCCGCCGCTCGCCGGGACGCATAGGCGTGGGAGAGCCCGTGGAAGCCGAACCGTCGCAGGTCCCAACGCCGTCGCCACTCCGGTGGCAGCGCGTACGTGGACGCGGCGGCGGGCAGCCCCGCGTGGAATGCCGTATCGAAGCAGGCCACCGCCGGCACGTCTGGGAGGACCCGGCCGACCACCTCCAGCCCTCGCAGCGACTTGGGTTGGTGCAGCGGGGCCAGGTCCGTCAGTGCCTCCAGCCGCCGGACCACCGGCTCGTCGATCCGGACCGACTCCCGGAACTCCGTCCCGCCGTGCACGATCCGGTGCCCCACCCCGTCGATCGGCCCGAAGCGCCCCACCGCCTCGACCAGTGCGTCCTCGTCCACGCGTCCGCGCGGGGCGGGGAGGTTCTCCGAGGCAACAAGATCATCCTGGTCGAGGACGCTGATCTTCAGGCTGCTCGACCCCGCGTTGACGACCAGGACCCGCACGCTAGTGGGGCCAGGTCCAGCCGCTGATCTCCGGCGGGTCGTCTCCCTCCACCCGGGTGAAGGCCCGGCACCGAACCCGTTCGTCGGCCATGTGCTGACGCAGGTGGGCGGCCTTGGACCCGAGGCCCGGAACACGGTCGATCACGTCCATGACCAGGTGGAACCGGTCCAGGTCGTTCAGCATGACCATGTCGAACGGCGTGGTGGTAGTCCCCTCCTCCTTGTATCCGCGAACGTGGATGTTGGCGTGGTTCGTGCGCCGATAGGTCAACCGATGGATCAGCCATGGGTATCCGTGGTACGCGAAAACCACCGGCCGGTCCTCGGTGAAGATCGCGTCGAACTCCCGGTCGGACAGGCCGTGGGGGTGCTCTGTGTCCGGCTCCAGGCGCATCAAGTCCACCACGTTCACCACCCGGACCGTCAGACCGGGGATCTCCCGGCGAAGGATGTCCACCGCGGCCAGCGTCTCCAACGTCGGGATGTCCCCACAACAGGCCATCACCACGTCGGGCTGGCCCTCGTCGTTCGAGGCCCAATCCCAGATCCCGATCCCACGGGTGCAGTGCAGGATGGCGTCGTCCATGTTCAGGTAGTTCAGCGCCGGCTGCTTCCCGGCCACGATGACGTTCACGTAGTGACGGCTGCGCAGGCAGTGGTCGGCCACCGACAGCAGGCAGTTCGCGTCGGGAGGCAGGTACACCCGGATGATCTCG
>JBKPBM010000148.1:0-1252 GCA_046744325.1 Actinomycetota bacterium
GTCTTAAGTCGAGGGTCATGGATGAGCCTCAAGGCGGCGACTTCCCCAGGTAGAAGGGCCCTCAAGGGTCCCCGGACGGAGGAGAGAGTTATGCAGGCTCCGCAGAACTACCTTGCCGTGATCAAGGTGGTCGGCATCGGCGGCGGGGGTGTCAACGCCGTCAACAGGATGATTGAAGCTGGACTGAAGGGTGTGGAGTTCATCGCGATGAACACCGACGCCCAGGCCCTACTCATGTCTGAAGCTGATGTGAAGCTTGATATCGGGCGAGAGACGACCCGAGGGTTAGGCGCAGGTTCCAACCCAGAGGTGGGGAAGCGGGCCGCCGCCGAACATCGAGAGGAGATCGAGGAGATCCTCAAGGGTGCCGATATGGTGTTCATCACCGCCGGCGAGGGCGGAGGCACCGGGACCGGTGGAGCCCCCGCCGTGGCCGAGATCGCCAAGAACATCGGCGCGCTCACCATCGGCGTGGTGACCCGGCCCTTCTCCTTCGAGGGACGCAAGCGCGCCACCCAAGCGGACATGGGGATCGCGGAGCTGAAGCAGGCCGTCGACACGCTGATCATCGTGCCCAACGACCGGCTGCTCCAGGTGTCGGACCCGGCAACCCCGGTGCTCGACGCATTCAAGATGGCCGACCAGGTCCTCTACCAGGGAGTGGACGGCATCACCTCGCTGATCATGACCCCCGGGCTGATCAACCTCGACTTCGCGGATGTGAAGGCGGTCATGACCGGAGCCGGCTCGGCCCTGATGGGCATCGGGCACGGCACCGGGGAGGGGCGTGCGGAGGACGCGGCGCGGGCGGCCATCTCCTCGCCACTGCTGGAGGCGTCGATCGAGGGAGCGAAGGGCGTGCTGCTCTCGATCGCCGGCCCATCGGACCTGGCCCTGCACGAGGTCAACCGCGCGGCCGAGACCATCACCAAGGTGGCGCACCCGGACGCGAACATCATCTTCGGGGCGGTCATCGACGACGCCCTCGGCGACGAGGTCCGGGTCACCGTGATCGCCGCCGGCTTCGACAAGCTGGGACCGAACGGGAAGAACGGAAAGAACGGGCGCCTGGCCAGGGTCCTTGAGTCGAAGCCGGAGCGCGAGGCGGTCCCCTCCCTGCTGGACGAGGAAGAGGACGAGCTGTTCAAGCCGGCACCGGCCACCATCGTGGTCGACGCCGAGGACGACATCGACATCCCCGACTTCCTGAAGAGCTAGGCACACGCCGCCGCCTCGTGGGGGCGGGCAGGGC
>JBKPBM010000273.1:0-2288 GCA_046744325.1 Actinomycetota bacterium
ACCCGAAGCACGTGCAGGTCGCTGTGATGGACTCCGACGGCGGGAACCTGCGCGTGCTCACGGAATCCCTCGACCGCAATTGTTCGCCCTACCCGGCGTTGCGCGAGCCGATCTGGCAAGGCGACCGGATCGCCTTCGCCATCGAGGATCACGGGAACAACCACCTGTACACGGCCCCCGCGGACGGTTCGGCGCCACCCGAGCTGGTCCTGGGGGGCGATCAGGCCCTCACCGGTTACGACCTGGTGGCCGGGCAGGGCGTGCACACGGCGACCACCCCGACGGCGCTCTCCGAGGTGTTCTTCGGCGAGCGGCAGCTCACCGAGGTGGGCAACCCCTTCGCCGATGGGCGGGAGCTGTCGGCGCCCGAGCGCTTCACCGCGATCTCCGCCGACGGGACCGAGGTCGAGGCGTGGATCATGAAGCCCACCGGGTTCGAGGAGGGCGAGAAGTACCCGGTCCTGCTGAACATCCACGGGGGCCCGTTCACCCAGTACGGGAACAAGTTCTTCGACGAGTTCCAGGTGTACACGGGCGCCGGCTACGCGGTGGTGTACTCGAACCCGCGGGGCTCCTCCGGGTACAGCGAGGCGTGGGGCCGGGCCATCCGCGGACCGGCCGAGGGCGGCCCGGGGTGGGGAAGCGTCGACTACGAGGACCTGATGGCGGTCATGGACGAGGCCCTCAAGCGCTACGAGTTCTGCGACCCCGACCGGCTCGGGGTGATCGGAGGGTCCTACGGCGGCTTCATGACGTCGTGGATCGCCGGCCACACCGACCGGTTCCAGGCCGGAGTGTCCGAGCGCGCGGTGAACCAGTGGGTGTCGATGTGGGGCGCCAGCGACTTCGGCTGGGACTTCAAGGGGACGCTCGGCGCGTTCCTCTATGAGAACACCGACGCGTGGCTCCAGGTCTCTCCGCACACCTACGCCACCCAGATCACCACGCCGCTGCTCATCCTGCACTCGGAGAACGACCTGCGGTGCCCGATCGAGCAGGGCGAGCAGCTGTTCACCACGCTGCGCATGCTCAAGCGCGAGGTGGAGATGGTGCGGTTCCCGAACGAGGGGCACGAGCTGTCGCGCTCGGGGAACCCGGTGCACCGGGTCATGCGCTTCGAGATCGTCCTGGACTGGTTCGACCGATACCTGAAGCGCTGAGGGCGCCGGCTCAGGACGGGGCGTCGCCATGAGCGCGCTCCGGGTCGGGGTGGACGTCGGTGGGACGTTCACCGACCTCGTGCTGGACGACGGGGCGACGGTGCGGGTGGCCAAGGTGCCCTCGACCCCCGCCGACCAGGCCGAGGGCGTGATCGCCGGCCTGTCGCAGCTGGGCGTGGAGGTCGGGGCGCTCGAGCGGTTCGTCCACGGGACGACCGTCGCCACCAACGCCGTGCTGGAGCGCCGCGGCGCCCGGACGGTCCTGGTGACCACGGAGGGGTTCAGGGACCTGCTCGAGATCGGCCGGCAGAACCGGCCGAAGCTCTACGACCTGTTCGCCGACCGCCCCGCGACGGTCGTGCCACGGGAGCTGGTGGTGGAGGCGGCCGAGCGCGTGGCCGCCGACGGGACAGTCCTGCGCGCGCTCGGTGACGCGTCCGACGTGGCCGAGGCGGTGGCCGCGCTGGAGCCCGAGTCGGTGGCCGTGTGCCTGCTGTTCTCGTTCCTCCGGCCGGACCACGAACGGGCCATCGGCGAAGCGGTGGACCGAGCGCTGGGAGAGGTTCCGGTGAGCCTGTCGAGCGAGGTACTCCCCGTCTTCCGCGAATACGAGCGGGCCAGCACCACCTCCCTCAACGCCTACGTGGCGCCGGTCCTCCACCGGTACCTGGGCAGCCTGGAGGGCCGGCTTCGCGAAGCGGGCCTGGGTGCCGTGGTCGAGGTGATGCGCTCGGGGGGCGGCACGTTCGCGGCGGACCTCGCCGGGCGGTTTCCCGTTCACACCCTGTTGTCGGGCCCGGCCGCGGGGGCCTGGGGAGCGGCGCGGGTCGCTGCCCTCACCGGCCACCCGGACGTCATCGCCTTCGACATGGGCGGCACGTCCACCGACGCCACCCTGATCGAAGGAGGGCGGCCCCGGACCACGGCGGAGGGGTCGATTGACGGGTTGCCGTTCGCGGTCCCGTCCACCGAGATCCATACCGTCGGAGCGGGCGGTGGGAGCGTGGCGTGGAGGGACTCGGGGGGCTCGCTGCAGGTGGGGCCGAGGTCGGCCGGGGCAGAGCCGGGGCCTGCCTGCTATGGCCGGGGAGGCGTCGAGCCCACGGTCACGGATGCCTACCTGCTGGC
>JBKPBM010000002.1:0-1727 GCA_046744325.1 Actinomycetota bacterium
CGGTCGACCCATTCCGCCCTGGTGTGCAGTCCCCGATCATGCAGAATCTGAAGGATCTTGCCTTTGTCGACCTCTGTCATCAGATTCCTTCCGTGGAGACCCCGCCTTGAGGCGGGGGAGGAAACGGAGCCCCTGCGGAGCAGGACAGGAAAAGTCGATCCGCCGTGGCGGCGGATCGGCGTCTACCGGCGTGGCACCGCAAGGTTCGCCGGCTGGCATGCTAGGTTGTGGATCGTGGCCAGGACGGTGAAGCGGGCATTCAAGTACCGCTTCTACCCGAGCGACGCGCAGGCCGCGCAGCTGACCCGAACGTTCGGGTGTGTGCGTAAGGTTGACAACCTGGCCCTGGCCGCCCGCACCCAGGCGTGGACCATGAGGCAGGAGCGGATCAGCTACAACGGCACCTCGGCGCTGCTGACCGGGTGGAAGAAGACCGAGGAGCTGGCGTTTCTCAACGAGGTTTCCTGCGTGCCGTTGCAGCAGACGCTGCGGCACCTGCAGGTGGCGTTCACGAACTTCTTCGCCAAGCGCGCCGGGTACCCGACGTTCAAGAGCAGGAAGAAGTCGCGCCGGTCCGCGGAGTACACCACCAGCGGGTTCGGCTTGCGCGATGGTCGGCTCACCCTGGCGAAGATGACCGAGCCCCTCAATATCGTGTGGTCGCGTCCGCTGCCCGAAGGCGCCAGGCCGTCCACGGTGACCGTGTCGCAGGATCGGGCGGGGCGCTGGTTCGTGTCCCTGCTCTGCGACGACGTGATCGAACAGGTCCCGGCGCCGAGGGCGGCGGTCGGGATCGACGCCGGGCTGGACAGCCTGCTCACCCTGTCCACCGCAGAGAAGATCACCAACCCGCGCCACGAACGCGGCGACCGGGTCCGGCTGGCCCGTGCCCAGCGGGAGTTGGCCCGCAAACAGAAGGGATCGAACAACCGGGCCAAAGCGCGGCTCAAGCTCGCCCGGGCGCATGCCCGCATCGCTGACCGGCGCCGTGACCTGCTGCATAAGCTGACCACTCGGCTCGTGCGTGACAACCAAACGCTCGTGATCGAGGATCTGGCTGTGCGTAACATGGTCAAGAACCACAGCCTCGCCCGAGCCATCTCGGACGCGGCCTGGCACCAGTTCCGCGAGTTCCTGACGTACAAGGCGCAGTGGTACGGCCGTGAGGTGATCGTGGTCGACCGCTGGTTCCCGTCGTCCAGGCTGTGCTCGGCCTGCACAGCTATCGCGGAGAAGATGGCGCTGAGCGTGCGGTCGTGGACGTGCCGGTGCGGCGCCGTCCATGACCGTGATGTCAACGCGGCGCGCAACATTTTGGCCGAGGGGCTCTCGGTTGCTGCCTGTGGAGCTGGTGTAAGACCTCAACGGGAGTCCTCCCGGACGGGCGGTCAGCGGTGAAGCAGGAAACCCCTGGGGCGACCCAGGGAATCCCCTTCCTTCAGGGAGGGGAGGATGTCAAGCAGGTGCAGTACCGATGCCGCGACCTTGTGCGGCGAGCAAAGCGGATACAGCGTGGGATGATCGTGCGGGGACCAGGACTCGGCCATCTCTGCGGCGAGCTCGCCGGCACCGGCCGGTCCCTCGTCCTGCCCGTCGCCGGCCGTCCCGTCGTGGTAGCCGAGCTGGCGGAGCCGTTGGGCGAACTGCTGCTCCGCGTCGTTGGCCGTCAGCCGTACGGACGCCCGCCCGCGAGCCCGGCGGACCGCCTCCCTGGCGGTGCGGCCGAG
>JBKPBM010000157.1:0-10740 GCA_046744325.1 Actinomycetota bacterium
GAATGCATACAGAATCCCCGTGCCCCGGTCGCCGGCGCCGAACACCTCGAAGGCCAGCACGGGCAGCAGCGCGATGACCCCGCCGCCGATCCCGAACCCCCCCTTGACGGTCAGCAGCGCCAGCACGCGATGGTCGCGCCGGGCGTACTGCATGGTCTCCCTGCTCGCCTGCAGGAGGTTCGGATGCTCCTCGCGTGGCACTCGACGTTCGGAGAACGGGCGACGAATCTGGATCACCAGGGAGGCCGAGACGAAGAACGACGCGGCGTCCCCGATGTAGCCGGCGCCCCGTCCGAACGCGGCGACGACCAGCCCCCCGATCGCCGATCCCAGCGCCAGCATCGTCCCCCAGGTCGCCGCAGTGAGGACGTTGGCCGCGGCGAGGTCACGGCGGCTGACCAGGTTCGGCACCGCCGCCGACGCGGCCGGCTCGAACAGGGCCTGGAGCGCCGAGATCGCCGCGGAGAACAGGAAGATCAGCCAGATCTGGCTGGGCCGGTGGATGAGGAAGAAGCCGAGGGCCAGGATCCCTCGGCACAGATCGGCGGTGATCATGAGCATCTGCCGGTTGATCCGGTCGGCAAGCGGCCCGCCAATGAACGTGCACACGGCGAACGGGATGGTCATCGCCGGATAGAGGGCAGCGACCAGTCCGGCGGAGTGGGAGAGATGGAACAGCAATCCGGCGAGGGCGACGAAGAGGAACCAGTCCCCGCAGAACGAGACCACCATTGCCATGAACAGGAGCCGGAAGTCCGCGTTGCGCCGGAGCAGCCCCCAGGTGGCCCGCTTCTCGTAGAACGACCCCGCGGCTTCTCCGACCACCTCGGGCGGCTCCACGACCGGCGAGCCTACCAAGTGCCTGTGACGCCGGACGACGCGTTTGACAAGGTTCGCCGGCCGCGGTATGCGTGGGCCACCGGCGGCCCGGAGGAGGTGGCGTCATGCGTGTGAGATTTCGGCTCCCGTGGATGGTGGCCTTCCTGCTCGCGACCTCGGCCCTGGCTGGGAGCGGCATGGTCCGTGCGGCGGCCACTCCGGCGGTCGCCTCGTCCAGGTGCTCGGGTTCATGGGAGCAGGTGCCCACCCTGGATGCGACCCAGAACGTGAACAGCCTGTACGGCATCTCGGCGATCTCCGCGTCGGATGTGTGGACGGTCGGCATCAAGATCCCGGGTGGGCACACGGATCCGCTCGTCGAACACTGGGACGGCACCGCCTGGGCCCTGATCCCCACGCCGAACGTCGGTGCGGCCGAGCTGCGGGGCGTGGACGCGACCTCCTCCTCCGACGTGTGGGCCGTGGGCGATCGTGAATCATCCCCCGCGACGCCGCTCACCGAGCACTGGGACGGCTCCGCCTGGAACGTCGTGCGGACCCCCGCCCCGGGACTGGGCAGCTTCTTGACCGCAGTCTCGGCGTCGTCGTCGACCGACGTGTGGGCCGTCGGCGGCGTCCAGCGGAGCACGGGAACTCGGTCACTCGTGATGCACTGGGACGGCAGTGCCTGGAGGGTCGTGTTCTCGCCATCCATCCCGGGTCGCAACACGGAGCTGTACGGAGTTGCCGCCCTGAGCGCCAACGACGCGTGGGCGGTGGGCATCGGCTACGACCTCCACCTCAACCCCACGCCGGTGACGATGCACTGGGATGGGACCTCGTGGACGGAGATCCCCCCTCCGGTCCTCGACCACGAGGCCCTGCTGAGTGTCGCCGGCACGGCGTCGAATGACGTGTGGGCAGTGGGGAACTACGGCACGCCCGGGCTGTCCCAGACCCTGACCCTGCACTGGGATGGGTCGGCCTGGTCGGTGGTGCCAAGCGACAACCCGGGGTCCTCGTGGCAGGACCTGAACGCGGTCGATGCTGTCTCCTCCTCGACGGCGTGGGCCGTGGGCACGTACGCGAACTCGGGGTGGGAGTACCCGTTCGTCCTGAAGTGGGACGGCACAGCGTGGGGTGTGGACCCGAGCCCCGTCCCCAATCTCAGCAATTACAACCACCTCTACGGGATCTCGGCGGATTCGACCACCGATGCATGGGCGGCGGGGGACTTCGTCGACCCGGCCCGCGGGGAGTACAGCACGCTCACCGAGCACGAGTGCTCCTGAACGCTCGCCCCCAGCCTCGCGTTGGACGCGGCGCGCTGGTTCGGCGAGGATTGATCGACGGCGCCCATCTGCGAAAGGGAGGACTCGATGCTGGAGGGCTTCACCTGGTTCAAGCAGTCGGCCTACCTGTGGAAGGGCGACGGGATCAACGTCTACATCGACCCGTGGGGCCTGACGGTGGACGACCCCGCCGACATCCTGTTCATCACCCACGCCCACGGCGACCACTTCTCCCCGGAGGACATCGAACGGATCAAGAAGGACGACACGAAGATCTTCGCCCCGGCCGATGTGGCCCGCGAGCTCTCGGGGGACGTGACCCCGGTGCAGCCCGGGGATTCGGTGCAGGCCGGGCGCATCTCCGCGCAGGCCGTCCCGGCGTACAACGTGGCGGAGCACCGCCTGCAGGCCCACCCCAAGTCGAACAAGTGGGTGGGGTACGTGATCACGATGGGCTCGAGCACCTACTACCACGCCGGCGACACCGACCACGCGCCGGAGCTGGACGACGTGCGGGCGGATGTGGCCTTCGTCCCCATCGGCGGTGATCCGTACGTGATGGACCCCACCGAGGCGGCCGGGCTGGTGAAGGCGATCTCGCCGGAGATCGCGGTGCCCATGCACTACGGGTTCGTCATCGGCGTCGAGTCCGACGGCGATCGCTTCGCCCGCGAGGCAGCTCCGGTGAAGGTCGAGATCCTCAGGCCGGAGAACCCGTTCGAGCGGACCTGACCGGGACCATGCCGAGTCCTCCGAACCACCTCCCCGCCCGTTCGCTGGCCGCGCGCGTCGGCGTCCTGGCCGTCGCGCTGGGAGCCCTGGCGGCCGGGTGGGCCGCGATGACCGGCAACGGGACCTGCGGGTCTGCCCGGGCGCTGATCCAGGGCGACGCGGCCTTCCTCGGGGTGGATGACGCGTGCTACGCCCTGGTCCGGACCATGTCCCTCCGGGTCGGCGTGGCGGTGGCCGTCGCCACGGCCATCGTGGTCCTCACCATGGTCGGCCTGGCCCGGCTGGGGAGCGTCTCCAGCACGGATCCGCTCGAGGTCGGCGAGGGCCTCAGGCCATCGGGAGGCTCCACGTAGGTTTCCGCCTCCCCGCAAACTTGGAAGAATGTCACTCCCGACCTACCGGCCACGAAGGGAGAGCACCATGGGCATGGACGCGACGGGCTCCGACCGGAGTTCGCTGGGCTATGACGACAACCTGTACATCCTGGCGTTCGACCACCGGGGCTCGTTCCAGAAGAAGATGCTGGGGATCGCCGGGACGCCCAGCCCGGAGGACGCCCGGCGCATCTCCGACGCCAAGCTGGTGATCTTCGAGGGGTTCCAGCAGGCGATCGCCGATGGGGCGCCCAGGGGCAACGCCGGCTTGCTGGTCGACGAGCAGTTCGGCGCCGACATCGCCCGGGTGGCCAAGGCCGACAGCATGATCGTGGCCATGCCCGTGGAGAAGAGCGGGCAGGACGAGTTCGACTTCGAGTACGGCGAGGTTGGGTTCGCCGATCACATCCTTCAATTCGACCCGACCTTCTCCAAGGTCCTGGTCCGCTACAACCCCGACGGCGACCGTGAGATGAACGCCACGCAGCTGGTGCGACTGGAGAAGCTGTCGACGTGGCTGCACGAGCGCGGGCGCCGGTTCCTGTTCGAGCTGCTGGTTCCGGCCGAGCCGGCGCAGCTGGAGCAGGTCGGCGGCGACGCGGAACGCTACGACAAGGAGGTTCGCCCCGGCTTGATGGTCCAGGCCATCACGGACATCCAGGCGGCTGGGGTGGAGCCCGACATCTGGAAGATCGAGGGCATCGACCGGCGGGAGGACTGCCAGCGGATCGCCAAGACAGCACGCCGGGACGGCCGGGACGGGGTGGCGTGCGTGGTCCTGGGGCGCGGGGCCAACGAGGACGCGGTGATCCACTGGCTCCGGCAGGGATCGGGGGTGCCGGGCTACATCGGGTTCGCCATCGGCCGGACGATCTGGTGGGACGCCCTGGCCTCCTACCTCGCCGGGGACACCTCGCGTGAGGCAGCGGCCAAGACAATCTCCGAGAACTACCGGCGGATGATCGACGTGTATAGCTCGGCGTCCTGAGGAACGTGGGCTGTCGCGTCCGGCTCGAGACGAGCACACGGAGGAGGGACCCGGCGAGGAGCTCTCCGGAGTGCTGCACCAATTTGAGCCTCAAATTGGTGCGGGCCTGAGGAAGGAGGCAGGGGATGGCGGTCATCAAGACGATCGACCTGGTCGGAGTGTCCACGGAGTCCTGGCGCGACGCGGCCGCTCAGGCGCTGGCCGAGGCGTCGAAGACCCTCCGCGGCGTGGAGGGGATGGACGTCCTGGAGACCTCTGCGACCGTCGAGGGCGACAAGATCAAGGAGTACCACACGCACGTCCGGATCAGGTTCCGCATCGAGCGCTGAGGCGCGCGGGGGCTGGATGGAGCGTGAAACGGTTCCGGGTCGCAGCGGGAGTCGTTGCCCTTGGCGCTGTTTCGGTCTGCATCGTCGCGACGCCAGCGACCGCTGGGCCCTCTGTCACGGAATTCAGTGTTCCCTAGATCACGGGCAGCCCGCTGGGGATCACCGTTGGGCCGGATGGAGCCGCCTGGTTCGCGGAATTCGATGGCAACGCGATCGGGCGCGTCGACCTGCAAGGAGTCATCGACGAGTACCCGTTGCCGACCGCGTTCGGCAATCCCGTGGAAGTCACCGTCGGTCCCGACGGGAATCTGTGGTTCACAGAGGCCCAGGCGAGCAAGATCGGCCGGATCGATCTGGATGGGACGATCGTCGAGTTCGACATCCCCACGCCTCAGGCCGATCCGGTCGGTATCGCGCTGGGTCCAGATGGGGCCCTGTGGTTCACGGAGGCCAACGATTCCATCAAGGGAAAGATCGGAAGGATCACGACCGATGGAGCGATCACCGAGTTCGTGCTTCCAACGGTGGGGTCGGCGCCCTTCTACATCACGTCCGGGCCGGGTGGTGATCTGTGGTTCACCGAACGGTATGGCGGCATCGGTCGGATCTCCACGGACGGACGGCTTGCCGAATACCCCGTTCCGACCTCCAACAGCGAACCGTACGGAATCGCGGACGGACCCGATGGGAATGTCTGGTTCACCGAAGCAGCGGGCGGGAACATCGGGCGCATCACACCCGGAGGAGTCGTCACGGAATTCGCCGTTCCCTCTCCGAGCAGTGTGCCGATCGGCGTCGCCAGTGGGCCGCATGACACCCTGTGGTTCACCGAGGCCGTTGCGAGCAAGATCGGTCGCATCACGACCAGCGGATCGATCGATGAATTCCCCGTCCCCACCCTGAACAGCGGAGCTTTCGGCATCACATTTGGTCCGGGCCACCATATGTGGTTCACGGAAGAGACCGCGAACAAGATCGGCCTGGTCGCCGGCAGTGCCTTCATGCTGGGCGCTTGACCCGCGCGCGATCCCAGGTGGTTCATTCGGTCACTCTCTGAGGATGACGACGACAGGCCGGTCGGGCCGACGTGGGTAGAATCCGCCCGTGCCGGCGACCATCCTCATCGGGACGCAGTGGGGGGACGAGGGCAAGGGCAAGGCCACCGACCTGCTCTCCGAGGGCGCCGACCTGGTGGTCCGGTGCCAGGGTGGCAACAACGCGGGCCACACCATCAGCGTCGGCGAACGGCTCCTGAAGCTCCGGCTGATCCCCTCGGGCGTGCTCTACCCGCACGTCACGCCGGTGATCGCCGACGGCGTGGTGGTCGACCCGCACATCCTGCTGGAGGAGATCGACCTGCTGGAGGCCGGCGGGCTGGACACCTCCCGGCTCAGGGTCTCGGGCAATGCCCACCTCATCATGCCCTGGCACCTCGAGCTGGACCGGCTCACCGAACGCTTCCTCGGCAAGCACGCCCTTGGCACGACCAAGCGGGGCATCGGTCCGGCCTATTCGGACAAGGCTGCGCGGATCGGCCTGCGGATGCAGGACCTCACCGACCCGAAGATCTTCCGCGAGAAGCTCGACGTGGTGATCAAGGAGAAGAACCTCGTCCTGGCCAAGATCTACAACCGGCTGCCGCTGGATCCCGCCGCCATCGCCGGCGACTACCTCGCGATGGGCGAGCGCCTCCGGCGCCACATCGACGACACGAGCGCCCTGCTCCACAGGGCCATCGCGGAGGGAAGGCGGGTGCTCCTGGAGGGCGCCCAGGGCACGCTGCTCGACCTCGATCACGGGACGTACCCCTTCGTCACCTCATCGAGCACCGTGGCGGGCGGCCTCCTCGCGGGCTCGGGGCTCGGGCCGGGGGTGGTCGACCGGATCGTCGGGGTGACCAAGGCGTACGTGACCCGGGTGGGTTCGGGGCCCTTCCCCAGCGAGGACACCGGCCCGGCCGGCCGGCACATGTCCGAGGTGGGCCACGAGCTCGGGACCGTCACGGGCCGGCCCCGGCGGTGCGGGTGGTTCGACGCGGTCCTGCTTCGCTACGCGTGCCGGCTGAACTCCCTCACCGAGCTGTTCCTGACGAAGCTCGACGTCCTGTCCGGGATCCCCTCGCTCCGGGTCTGCTCGGCCTACCGGCTCGGAGGCGATCGCTTCGAGGACTTCCCGCCCCACCAGTCGATCGTGCACAAGGCCGAGGCGGACTACGAGGCGGTCGACGGTTGGACCGAGCCCATCAATGGCGCCACGCGCTTCGACCACCTGCCGAAAGAGGCCCGCGTCTACGTCCAGTTGATCGGGGAGCTCGCCGGGGTGCCGGTCCGGACCGTGTCGGTGGGCCCCGATCGGACCCAGACCCTGACGGTGGAGGCGGCGTGAGGGTCCTGGTCGTGGGGGGAGGGGGGCGCGAGCACGCCCTCTGCTGGGCGCTGGCTCAGAGCCCGGCGGTGGCGCGCCTGTTCGCCGCTCCCGGCAATGCCGGCATCGGGGAGCTCGCCACCCGGGTCCCCATCGATGCGACCGACGGCCCGGCCATCGCCGAGTTCGCCGAACGCGAATCGATCGACCTCACCGTGGTCGGCCCGGAGGCTCCGCTCGTGTCGGGGCTTGCCGACGAGCTGGGGTCCCGTGGGCTGCCGGTGTTCGGCCCGACGGCCGCGGGGGCCAGGCTCGAGGGCTCGAAGGCGTGGGGGCGCGCGCTGTGCGAGAAGCACGGCATCCCGGTCCCCCGGTCGCAGGCGTTCACCCAGGTCGAACCGGCCCTGGCCTTCATCGAGGAGCTGGCTGCGCCCTGCGTGGTGAAGGCCGACGGCCTGGCCGCGGGCAAGGGCGTGGCCATCGCCGAGGATCGAGCCGAGGCCGAGCGCGCGGTAAGGCGCAGCCTTGAGGACCGGGCCTTCGGCGACGCCGGCTCCACGGTCCTGGTCGAGGAGTTCCTCCGGGGTCAGGAGGTCTCGGCACTGGCCCTCACCGACGGCCGCGACGTGCTTGCACTCGCCCTGGCCCGCGACTACAAGCGGGCCCTGGACGGCGACCGGGGCCCCAACACCGGCGGCATGGGCGCGTTCAGTCCCGTCCCGTCGGTCGATCCCCCGACGGAGCGCCTGATCATCGACGGCATCCTGCGGGCGACGGTGCGCGCGCTGGAGGCGGAGGGCGTCCGGTACCGTGGCGTGGTCTACGCCGGTTTGATGCTGACGGCTGAGGGCCCGAAGGTGCTGGAGTTCAACTGCCGGTTCGGTGACCCGGAGACCCAGGTCATCCTGCCGCGGCTCCGGTCGAGCCTGGCCGAGCTGCTGCTGGCGTGCGTGGAGGGGAACCTGGGGTCCCACCGGATGCGATGGACCGACGAGGCGTGCGTTGGCGTCGTGCTGGCCTCGGGAGGGTACCCGGGGCCGTTCGCGACCGGCCTCCCGATCTCCGGCCTGGACCATCTGGCAGGAGTGCGGGGGGTCCAGGCCTTCCACGCCGGGACGGAGGACCGGGACGGTAGAGTGGTCACGGCAGGGGGAAGGGTGCTCACGGTGACCGCGCTCGGCTCGGACCTGGAGGCGGCGCGGGCCCGCGCGTACGAGGCCTGCTCCCTCATCGAATTCGACCGAATGCATGTCCGGCGAGACGTCGGCGATCTGGGGGAGGAGAGGGGATGAGCGTCGAGTCGAAGGAAGCCCAGCAGCTCTGGCCGGATGCCGCCACCACGCCGGTGGTGGGGATCCTGTGCGGGTCCGCCTCGGACCTTCCCGTCATGCAGCAGGCCACGGCCATCCTCGAGCGCTTCGGCATCCCTCACGAGCTCCGGGTGATCTCGGCCCACCGCAACCCCGACCTGGTCGACGAGTACGCCCGGACGGCCGACGAGCGCGGGATGGTGTGCGTGATCTGCGGGGCGGGCATGGCCAATCACCTGGCGGGGGCCGTGGCCGCGCGGACGGCCATCCCCGTGATCGGGGTCCCGGTCTCCGGCGGGACCCTGGGCGGGGTCGACTCGCTGTACTCGACCGTCCAGATGCCCCGCGGGGTGCCCGTGGCGACGGTGGCCATCGACGGCGCGGTGAACGCGGCCATCCTGGCCGCCCAGATCCTGGCGGTGAAGGACCAGGCCGTGAGGGCCAAGGTCTACGAGTTCAAGGACTCCCTGGCCCAGGGCTTCCGCCCGTGATCCCTCGCTACACCCTTCCCGAGATGGTCGCGGTGTGGTCGGAGGAGGCCAAGCTGGGGCACTGGCTTCACATCGAGCTGCTGGCGTGCCGGGCGTGGGCCCGTCTGGGGCGGATCCCGGAATCCGACCTGGCGGAGATCCTTTCCCATGCCGTGGCTCCGAGTCCGGGGCGCGTGGCCGAGATCGAACAGATCACCAACCACGACGTCGCCGCGTTCGTCCAGGCGGTGGCCGAGCCGATCGGGCCGGCCGGGCGGTGGGTGCACCTGGGACTCACCTCCAGCGACCTGTTGGACACGGCCCTGGCGCTCCAGCTCCGGGACGCCGCCGACCTGGTGCTGGAGAAGGTGGAGCTCCTGATGGACGCGGTGCGCCGCCGGGCGCTGGAGCACCGGGACACCCTCTGCATCGGCCGGACGCACGGGGTCCACGCCGAGCCGACCACGTTCGGGCACAAGCTGGCCGTCTGGGCCTTCGAGCTGGACCGCGACCGCGAGCGCCTCCGGCGAGCCCGGGAGGCCGTGTCGGTGGGAAAGCTGTCGGGCGTGGTGGGGACCTACGCACAAGTGGATCCCGCCGTGGAGGAGTTCGTCTGCGGGGAGCTGGGCCTGCGCCCGGCCGAGGCCGCCACCCAGGTCGTCCAGCGCGACGCCCACGCCGAGTTCGTGTGGGCCCTGTCGATGACCGCGGCCACCCTGGAGAAGATGGCCCTGGAGGTCCGCCACCTCGCCAGAACCGAGGTGCGAGAGGTGCAGGAGCCCTTCGCCCAGGGCCAGAAGGGCTCCAGCGCGATGCCCCACAAGCGCAACCCCGTCATCAGTGAACGGATCTGCGGGCTGGCCCGGGTGGTCCGGGCGAACCTCACCGCGGCGTTGGAGGACATCGCCCTGTGGCACGAGCGGGACATCTCGCACTCGAGCGTGGAGCGGGTGATCCTCCCCGACTCGGCGATCGTCCTCGACTACATGCTGCATCTCACCCGTCAGGTGATGGAGGGGCTGCGGGTCTTTCCCGAGCGCATGCGGGCCAACCTCGACTCGACCGGAGGCCTGTTCTTCTCCCAGCGGGTGCTGACGGCCCTGATCGACGCGGGGATGCAGCGAGAGGAGGCCTACCGTGCGGTGCAGCGGGCCGCGTCCGACAGCTGGGAGCGCGGGCTGCACTTCCGGGAGCGGATGTGGGAGGAGATCGAGCCCTCGGGCGTGATGCTCAGAGAGGAGTTCTGGGACCTGTTCGCGCTGGGGCCGTTCGTCGAGCACCTCGATGGCGTGTTCGCCAGGTTGCAGAAGCTGGAGATCGCGGCGCCCACCACTTCCCCGGTGGGCCGCACGCAGGGGGAGGCGTAGATGGCGCTGGCCGAGCTGCACGCGCGGGGGAAGGTCCGGGACGTCTTCGAGGCTGGCGAGGACCTGATGATGGTGGCCACCGACCGGATCTCGGCCTTCGACGTGGTCCTGCCGACGCCCATCCCCGGCAAGGGCCAGGTCCTCACGGGCATGTCGCTGCACTGGTTCGGCCTGACCGGGCACCTCGTGGCCAACCACCTGTTGACGGCCGATGTCGCGGCGTTCCCGTCACCGTTCGCCGGCCGGTCCGAGGAACTGGCCGGCAGGGCCATGCTGATCCGGCGGGCCGAGGTGGTGCCGATCGAATGCGTGGCCCGCGGCTACATCACCGGAAGCGGTTGGAAGGAGTACCGGGCCACCGGCCGGGTGTGCGGGATCGAGCTGCCCTCAGGCCTCGTGGAGTCCGAGCGGCTGCCCGAGCCGATCTTCACCCCGGCCACCAAGGAGGCCAGCGGGCACGACGTCAACATCTCGCTCGACGCGATGGCCGAGCGGGTGGGGCGCGGGCTGGCCGAACGCCTGAGAGAGCTGACGCTCTCGCTGTACGAGTTCGCCGCCGGCCATGCGCTCGAGCGAGGGATCGTCCTGGCCGACACGAAGTTCGAGTTCGGGTTCGCCGGCGGCGAGCTGATCCTGATCGACGAGGCCCTGACCCCCGACTCCTCCCGATTCTGGCCGGCCGACCGGTACGAACC
>JBKPBM010000261.1:0-2512 GCA_046744325.1 Actinomycetota bacterium
CGCAAGTACCGCCCGCAGGCCCCGGACGAGGTGATCGGGCAGGAGCACGTGGTCCGGGCGCTGGTCGGTGCGGTCACCGAGAACCGGCTGTCGCACGCCTTCCTGTTCTGCGGCCCCCGGGGGACCGGCAAGACCTCCACCGCGCGCATCCTGGCCAAGATGGTCAACTGCGAGCGCGGCCCGACCGCCGAGCCGTGCGGGGTGTGCAGCCAGTGCGTGGCCATCCGTGACGGCAACCACCTGGACGTCAGCGAGATCGACGCCGCCTCCCACGGAGGGGTGGATGACGCCCGTGAGCTGCGGGAACGGGCTCCCACGGCGCCGGCCATGGGGCGGGAGAAGGTCTACATCATCGACGAGGCCCAGCGCCTGTCCCGTGAGGCGTTCGATGCCCTGCTGAAGCTGTTCGAGGAGCCGCCGCCCGGGGTCCGGTTCGTCCTGGCCACCACCGAACCCCACAAGATGCCGGCCACGATCGTGGGTCGCTGCCAGCGGTTCGACTTCCGCCGGATCCCCACCGAGGTCATGGCCGATCTGCTGGAGCGGGTGGCCAAGCAGGAGGGGCTGACGCTGGAGCGTTCGGCGGCCGAGCTGCTGGCCCGGCAGTCCGAGGGGTCCGCCCGCGACGCCGAGTCGCTGCTGGACCAGTGTGCCGTGCTCAGCGGGGGGGAGATCACCGCGGCCACCGTGGCCATGCTGATCGGGGCCCCGCGCTCGGACGTGCAGTTCGAGCTGGCCGACGCCGTCGCCGTGCGGGACGCGCGGGGGGTGTTCGAGATCGTGGACCGTCTGGTCCAGGAGGGGAACGATCTCCGGCATCTGACGGGGCAGGTCCTGGCTCATTTCCGGGACCTGATGCTGGTGAACTCGGCCCCCGAGGAGCCCGCGGTGCTGGACGTGCCCGCCGACCGGCACGCCCGGCTGGCGGGCCAGGCGGCGAAGTTCACCACCGGAGAGCTATCCCGCATCCTGTCGCTTCTGCTGGCCGCGCAGACCGACCTGCGGTGGACCACCTCGCCCCGACTGACCCTGGAACTGGCGCTGGTGCGCGCCGCCATCCCCGAGGCCGATCCCTCGCCGGCCGGGCTGGCCTCTCGGATCGAGCGTCTGGAGCGCCTGGCCGGGGTCGATGCTGCCACGTCCCAAGAGGTCCGCGGGATCGCTCCGCGCGGCCAGGCCCCACCCAACCCCGCGCTACGCGATGCCTCGGCCCATCCCGAAGCTCCACCGGCCCAGGCCCCGGCACTCCTCGCCGATGCTTCAGGCGCCACGGCTCCCGAGCCAGCGCCCGAGGCTTCGGCTCAGCCCCATGCGCCGGATACCGGATCGCTCGACATCCATGCGATCCGGCGGGCGTGGCCCCAGCTCCTCGACCGCCTCCTCGAGCATCGCCAGATGATCCTTCGGGCCAACCTCGAGTCGGTCACCGCCGCGGCCTACGACGGGACCACGCTGGAACTGGCCTTCCCACCCGGACGCACCTTCGCCGTCCAGAAGGTTCAGCAGAAGGAGGATGACCTTCGCCGGATCTTTGCGGAGGTCTTCGGCATCTCGCCGCGGATCACCTGTCACTCGCGCGAAGCCGCGCGGGGGGCGTCTGAGGTGGAGGATGACGAGCCCCCATCCACCCACGACGACGCGGTGGCCAGGCTGAAGGCCGAGCTCGGGGCCGAGGTCGAAGAGGTCGGGGAGACCTCGTAGAGGACCGGGGCGGCGCGATGTTCGAAGGACCCATTCAGGACCTCGTCGACGAGCTGTCCCGCCTTCCCGGTATCGGCCCGAAGTCGGCCCAGCGCCTGGCCTTCTACATGGTCAAAGCGCCGGCCCAGGACGCCCATAGGTTGGCCGAGGCCATCATCGCGGCCAAGGAGAAGGTCCGGTTCTGCAAGGAGTGCTTCAGCGTGTCGGAGGGTGATCTCTGTCGGATCTGCCGTGACCCCGGGCGCGACCCCGGCGTGATCTGTGTGGTGGAGGAGTCGAAGGACCAGGCGGCCATCGAGAAGGCGGGGGTGATCAAGGGTCGCTACCACGTGTTGGGCGGGGCGATCTCACCGCTGGAGGGGATCGGGCCCGACGACCTTCGCGTCCAGGAGCTGCTGGACCGCGTTCAGCGAGATCACGTCGAGGAGGTCATCCTGGCCACGAACCCCAATCTGGAAGGCAACGCCACGGCCATGTACATCGCGGCGCTGCTCAAGCCGAGTGGGCTCAGGGTCACGCGACTGGCCAGCGGGCTTCCCGTCGGGGGCGACCTCGAATACGCCGACGAGGTGACGCTGGGCCAGGCCCTCGAGGGCCGCCGGGAGATGTGATCCAGAGATGAAGCTGCCCTTCATCGACCCGGGCCCGGCCCTTCGAGAGGAGTACGAGCGACGCTTCAAGGAGCTGCGCGACGAGCTCGGCGAACCCAGGACAATGAGCGAGAGACGCCGTTTCAAGGCCCGAGCGCTTCGACTTTGGTTCCGGGTGTACGCCGCGCGGTGGTCCGCCAACTGGTGAAGGCTACGGCTGC
>JBKPBM010000122.1:0-2964 GCA_046744325.1 Actinomycetota bacterium
GATCACGGACGAGGGGTTCCCGAGTCGACCAAGGAGCAGCTGTTCTACCCGTTCTATCAGCTGACAGAACGGCACCCGCGGCTGGGAACCGGATTGGGACTGCCGATCGTGAAGGGGTTCCTCGCCCTAATGGACGGAGAGGTGTGGATAGAAGACACGCCGGGGGGAGGGGCGACCTTCGCCTTCTCCCTTCCCGTGGCGGGCAGGATCCTGTGAAGAACGGGCGCGTCCTGGTCGTCGACGACGAAGAGGCCATCCGCCGGGCCGTTGGTCGATCTCTCACCGTTCGTGATTACGTGGTCGAGGTCGCGCCCGATGGCCGATCAGCGTTGGAGGCAGCTCGAAGGTTCGACCCGGACCTCGTGATCCTTGACCTGAACATGCCTGTCATGGATGGGCTAACAGCGTGTCGTGAACTGCGAGCCGTAAGCCAGGTCCCGATCCTGGTCCTCTCTGTGCGCGAAGATGAGGCCGACAAGGTCGCCGCCCTCGACCTGGGCGCGGACGACTACCTCACCAAGCCCTTCGGGACCGACGAGCTGCTGGCCCGCGTGCGGGCCCTCCTGCGCCGTGCTCGATCGGATGGCGCGGCCCCGGCCGCTCGATTCGCCGCCGACGGCGTGGACATCGACCTGGAGGCGCACCGGGTGGTCCGCGACGGCGCCGAGGTGCGGCTCACCCGGACCGAGTGGTCGCTCCTTGAGGAGCTCAGCCGACATCCTGGGAAGCTCCTGACCCATCGATGGCTGCTCGAGCGCGTCTGGGGGCCCGGGTACGCGGACGACGTGGACGTGCTCCGGGTGTTCATCAGCCAGCTGCGAAAAAAGATTGAACGCGACCCTGGACGGCCGCGCATCATCGCCACCGACCCGGGGATCGGGTACCGATGGCAGCTCCGGGTGGCCGAGGAGCCGCAACCCACCCCTGGCTGACCAGGCCTCAGACCCCGATGTCCGGGGCCACCTCCTGGAGCCCCTCGATCCCCAGGCCGATGAACTCGTCGAGCGACAGCCCGAGGTTCGGCTCGGCCTGAGCGATCTCTTCGCGGTTGACCCCCGGGGCGAACGCCCTCTCCTTCAGCTTCTTCTTCACCGAAGACACCTTCATCCCGGCAGAGCGCTCGGGGCGAACCAGCGCCGCGGCCACCAGCAGTCCAGCCACCGCGTCCGCGGCCACGATGGCCTTCGACATGCGGTCGGTCTGGAACTCCTCGTGGGCGTGGGCCAGGACGCCGTTGACCACCCGATCGTCCACCCCGGCCTCCCGCAGCCACTCGGCGGCCAGCCGCGCATGCCGCTCCACGTCGTCGCCCGTCTGGTCCTGGTCGAGGTCGTGGAACAGCCCGGTCAGCGCCCACAGCTCCTCGTCCTCGCCGAAGTGGCGGCCCAGCCGTCGCATGACGCCCTCCACGCTGACCAGGTGGCGGTAGGTCGTCTCCTTCTCGGTCTTGTCGCGGGCGAGGGCCCGGGCGTCCTGCAGATCCATCAGTCCTCCGAAGCCGGGGATCGCACGTGAGTCCGGGTGGGACCCCGGTCCAGGAGGTGGTACGGGACGCTCGACAGGATCACGCCGGGCTCGAACAGGAGCAGACGCTTGATGAATAGCGCCCGCTGGTTGTGCAGCAGCCGTTGGCGGAACCTCGACACGATGAGCTCCGGGATGATCACGTTGGCGATGGAGTCGGGCCGCGAGGTGACTCGTCGCACCTCCTGCAGGATCGGCGTGGTGAGGTCCCGGAACGGCGCCTCCACGATGTCCAGCTGCATCGGGACCCTGCGCTCCTCCCACACGCGCATGATGTGCTCCGCCTCGGACGGATCCAGGGCGAAGAACACGGCCCGAGCCTCGGAGGGGCGCAGCGACCGTGCGTAGTTCACCGCGCGCATCGCCATGTCATGGGCCGCCGAGACGAACACCAGGGCCACCGTTCGCTCGGGGATCAGCGGGCGGAGCGGGTGCGGGTGACGCGGATCCTCCATCAATGGCGCGTCCGTGATGACCACCTGGGGTTCGGCCAAGAGCCGGACCTTGAGCACGAAGGCGCGCTGCCGGACCGCGGACACCAGCGAGCGCTTCCGCATCAACTCGGGCACGACAACCGTGACGTAGTCCCCCTCGCCCCGAGGGATCGTTCGCACGTAGTCGATCACCGGAGCGGCCACCCCGCGCCCCGGCGCCAGGACCTCCAGCTCGACCTCCGTTCGGCAGAACGCCTTCCACCGGGAGGCCAGGTCCGGCGGGTCCCCGGGCCTGCGGACATGGACGACACGGAACTCGCTGCCGGCGAAGGAGCGGACGTATCCGACCGCCTTCGCAGCGGCGGCGTCCAACTCATCGATCACCACCACCACGGTGTTCCGGGCGGTCTCCGACACGGCCGGAGAGCCGGCGCGAAGCGCGCCGTGGATCCACAGGTAGTGCCGGTGGATGGCGTAGAAGCCCGCGATGATCAGCGGCATCGCGGCGATCACGATCCACGCTCCCGCGGCGAACTTCGTCCGGATCACGATGGCCAGCACCACGCCGGTGGCCACCGCCCCCACGGCGTTGATGGCGATGCTGTGCTGCCACCCGCGCGCCGCGTCGCCTCCCTTCCGCTTGACCTTCAGCCAGTGGCGGACCATCCCCGTCTGGGACAGCGTGAACGACGTGAACACCCCCACCACGTACAGCTGGATCAGCCGGTCGAGGTTCGCGTCGAAGGCCCAGATCAGGACCGACGCCATGATGGCCAGGACGATCACGCCGTTGGAGAAGACCAGCCGGTCCCCGCGGTTCTCGAACTGCCGGGGCAGGAACCGGTCCCTGGCCAGGATCGAGGAGAGGCGGGGGAAGTCCTGGTAGGACGTGTTGGCCGCGAGGATCAGGATGGCCGCGGTGAACACCTGGACCACGTAGTAGAGGAAGCCGCCGTGGAACACGCCGTCGGCGATCTGGGCCACGACGGACTTGGTCTCGGAGGGC
>JBKPBM010000325.1:0-8990 GCA_046744325.1 Actinomycetota bacterium
CGCCAGGCCATCGTCTTTGGGTACATGGCGCGGACGACCCCGCTGGACAAGGACATGCTCATCTCCCTCCTGACCCCTCCGGGCTTCGACCTCCAGCAGACCACAGCTCGGAGTCGATCCCTGCTGGCCCCCCTGCCTATCTCCCGGACGGTGATCCAGGAGGCATCGGCGATCTTGAACGCCTCCGGACCTCTGGGCTCGGCCCCCGCCCGGATCGCGTATCGCGACGGCGGGCTCCGAGACGTGTTCCTCGTCGAGGGGCGGGATCCGGTGAACGCCGGCGACGTGCTGGTCCCCGAGTCCGTGGCCGAGACGCTGGGAGCACGGACCGGGAGCAGGATCTCGCTGCGGTATGCGCGCGGCGGCACCGTGACGGTGATCGTCTCTGGCCTGTATTCCTCGCTGGAGCACGGAGACCCGCTCGTGTACGCCGAGGGGCGGCTCCTCGCCCCGCCGGCGGCAACCGCCGAAGCGGGGCTCCCCCTCATCACGACCAGCAGTGGTTTCGCGTCCATCACCTCCGCCATCGGCGACAGGAGCGGGCTCCGGTTGGAATGGGACGCCGAGCCCCGGTTCGCCGGCATGAGCACGGACTCCCTCAGGCAGCTCGCGGATGCGGAGCGTCGGGTCGCGTCAAGGATCCTGACCACCGGGACGGCGACCGAGGTCACCACTCACCTCAACTCGCTCATCCCAGATGCGGAGCGGGCCGTCTCTCAGGGGCTGGCCCCCACCTACCTCGTGGCATCGGAGGTGGCGCTGGTTGGGTTGTGGGTGCTGATCGGGATCGCGGCCGTGAGGCTGGGCGCGCAATCGTTCGAGCTTGCGGTCCTCAAGACCCGCGGGGCAAGGGCCAGAGAGCTGCTCGCGCTGCAGGCGGCGGAATCCGTGCTCAGCGCCGCCCCGGCCTTCGGGTTCTCGATCGCAATCGGCCTCGGACTCGCTGCCGTCGCCCGAGGGGCGCACGGCCCGGGCCTTCCCGGAGCCCCGTTTCCGATTGCCCTCAGCCGCCTGGCCCTTGCCACCGGCCTCATCGGGATCACCGTCGGCGTTGTGGCGATGGTCGCGATGTCCGTGCCTCGTGTGCGCCGAAACGTCATCGAGGAACGCCGGCAGGCCTCGCGCCAGCCAGGGCCCGGATGGCTTCGCCTGCCCTACGAGGCCGTGCCCCTGGTCGCCGGGCTCCTCATGGTGGCGGAGCTGCGCCGTCGAGGAATCGGCTCGTCGGCCGGGAGCCTGGACCCCCTGGTCCTGCTGGCCCCCGCGCTCCTGCTGCTCGGCGGTGGGATGCTTGCGGTTCGGCTGCTGCTCCTGTTCCTCCGGCGAGCGGAGCGACTGTCCGACCGAATGGGCTCGCCGTCGGCGTTCCTGGCCCTTCGCCGGCTGCCCCGGTCCACGGCCAACGTCTCGTTGATCCTCCTCCTGGTGCTCTCGATGGGCCTGTTCTCCTTCTCTTCATCTCTTCGAACCACCGTGCTCACCCGCAACCAGGACATCGCCCGACAGCAGGTCGGCGCGGACTGGAGCCTGTTCGTCGGTACACCCACGCAGGGCCTGGTCGCCGCCACGCGACTACGGGATCACGAGACGATGGCCTTCTTCGGCTCGGCGAGCTATGCGAGCGACTCGGACCTTTCGGAGGCCACGGTGATCGGCATCGACCCTGCCAGGTACGCCTCGGGTGCATGGTGGCAGCCGAAGGACGCGTCGCTCCCCCTGGCGGCCCTCCTGTCCAAGGTGGAGCCCCCGCAGCTGGGGCTGGCCATTCCACACGGGACGACCGCGGTGGAGGTTCGGGTCGTCGTTCCCGACCCTCGGTCCCTGCGCGTATCCCTCACCCTCCAGGGCGCCGATGGGGCGGCTCGGACCCGCGACCTGGAGCCCATCCACCCGGGCGACTCGACGTATCGGACGTCGGTGTCCGATGCCACCCGTCTGTTGTCCATCGTGATCCTGCCGTCACCGGAGACCATCCCCTCTCTGATGCGAGCGGGCAGCCTCGACCTGTCCTTCCGCGAGCTGAGGCTGATCGGGCCCTTCGGGTCCCAGGCCATCGACCTCTCTCGGTGGCGGGGCCTCGAGACCGGGGGTGCGCAGGTGCTGACCAGTCCCATCGGATCGGACGCCATCGGCATTCGATTGACGGTCATCCAGGGAGGGCCGGTCGGTGGTATCGCCCCACCGGCCGCCCCCATCCCCGCTCTCGTCGGGGGGGTCTCCCGGGACCAGACCCCCGACTCCGTGACCCTTCAGGTCGGCTACCTTCGCGCTCCCATCCACATCGTGGGGACCGTGCGAGCGCTTCCCGGGACGGACTCGCAGCGCCCATTCGTCGTCGTCCCCGTGGCGGGTCTGATCGAACGCTTCGAGCAGATCCAGCGCGGCCCCAACGGAGGGGCCTTTGCCATCCTTGCCATGGGGACGGGCGACCCGACGCAGGACGTGCGCCGGGCCGGGTTCCAGATCGTGGGCATGTCGGGAGCCGCGACCATCGAGGCGGAGCTCGCCTCCCGGCAGCAGAACCTCGCCATCGGCATGGAGTTCGCGGCGGCGATGGCAGGAGTCCTCCTCGGGGTCCTGGCGCTCGCCCTGACGTTGTACTTCGGCGCTCGCCGATTCGAGTACGAGTTCTCGTCGGTGCGGGCGCTGGGTGGACGACTGCGAAGCGCCGCGGCGGCTCTCGCCATCGAGTACGGCATCCTTCTTGGGGTCTCCACCCTGGTTGGCTGCGCCGGAGGCGTGGCCATCCTCGCGATGGTGCTGTCGCTCGTCGCTCCTCGGACGGGCGCGTCGCCTCCACCCGCGTTGCTCCTTGATTGGAAGGCGATCGGGGCGGCGGCCACGGCCGCAGGGGCGGTGCTGCTGGCCGCTCTGTTGCTCACGGCCCGGCAGATCGGCCGGTCGTCTGCGACCGCCGTGCTCCGAGGCGAGCCACAGTGAGTGGAGCGACCCCGCTGATCAGGTTCGATCGCGTGTACAAGATCTACCGCGTCGCGGATGTCGGCGTGGCGGCGCTCGGGGGCGTGACCCTGGATGTCTCGGCGGGGACGTTCGTGGCGATCCTGGGGCCGAGCGGCGCGGGCAAGTCAACCATCCTGAACCTGATTGGCGCCGTGGAGACCCCCACCGCGGGGCTGGTGTCGGTCAACGGCCACGACCTGGCCAGGATGACCCGGGGTGAGCGGTCCGAGTACCGGCGGCGGACGGTCGGGTTCCTCTGGCAGGGAGCGACCAGGAATCTGGTCCCGTACCTCAGCGCCTCGCGGAACGTGTCGCTCCCCGTCGTCCTTGCCGGCGGCTCGAACGCGCAGGGCCGACGCCGGGCGGCGGAGTTGATGGAATTCTTCGGGCTCAGCGACCGGGCGGCGCTGTTCCCCTTCATGCTCTCCGGCGGGGAGCAGCAGCTGGTGGCCGTCGCGGTGGCGCTGGCGAACCGACCGTCGATCGTGCTGGCCGACGAACCCACGGCGGAGGTCGATACGGCGGCCGGCGAGCGAGTGATCAGCGCACTTCGTCAGGCGTGCCGCGAGTTCGGAGCAACGGCCCTGATGGCGACCCATGATCTGGTGGCGGCGACCCAGGCGGACGTGACCCACCGACTCATCGACGGGCGGATCCGGGGGATGGCCAGCCCGGCCCGGATCCAGCCAGGCGGCCGGATCATGGTGCCGGAGCGGGTTGTTCGCGCGATCGGCGAGTCGGAGGCGGAGGTGGAGGTCGAAGGGAGCGAGCTCCGCATCAGGCCGGTGCCCGCTGCCGTCGCCGGAGGTCCCGACCGCGATGTCGAACAGCGGGGCGCACCACAGCGAGCGCCCAGCCTCGTCGGCCCGGCATCACGCCGGACAGCAACGGGGAGGGCCGGTCCCGAGCCGACGCCGTTGCTGTCCGCCGAGGGACTCACACGGATCTACCCAGGTCCTTCCGAGACGACGGCCCTGCGTGACGTTTCGCTGACGCTCACCGCAGGGCGGGTGGTCGTGCTCATCGGACCCTCCGGTTCGGGCAAGAGCACGCTCGTCGGCCTGCTCGCCGGCCTCGACGAGCCAGACCACGGCGCGGTGTCCTGGCAGGGGCGCCGCATCCACGAGATCCCGGGCGCCCAAAGGGCTCGAATCCGGGCAATGCACATGGGCGTCGTCTTCCAAGCGCTGGGGCTGCTCCCATCGCTCTCGCCGCGAGAGAACGTCATGCTTCCCCTGCTGATGGGAGGGCAACCCGCGTCGGCGGCGTCGGTCACCGCTGAGCGATGGCTTGACCACCTTGGGCTCGGCGAGCGCCTCGACCATCGTTTGAACGAGCTGTCGGCCGGGCAGCGCCAGCGGGTGGCGGTGGCCCGTGCGCTCGCGCCAGGGCCTCGGCTGGTGCTCGCCGACGAGCCCACGGCCGAGGTTGATGGGACGGGTGCTGAGGTGATCCTCGGCGCCCTGCGCGAGGTGGCCGAGCAGGGCGGCGCCGTGCTGGTCGCGTCGCACGATCCGCGGGCCCTTCGGCAGGCCGATTGGGTGCTCGTCCTGCGCGACGGTCGCGTCGAGGCAGAGGGAAGGCCCGAGGACATCGCGCTCAACGTCACCACCGAGTAGGCCAGGCGATCGCGTCCTCGGGCGGATCGGCCGCCGTTTTCCTCTCAGTAGCGGTCCAGCTCCCGCAGGCGGTCGTCCGAGATGCCGAAGAAGTGGGCGAACTCGTGGACGACCGTGTGCCCGATCAGCCTTCGCAGGTCCGCGTCGGTTCGCGCGGTCGACTCGATCGTCCGCCGGAACAGCGTGATCCGGTCCGGGAGGACCCCGCTGTAGCCGATCCCTCGGCGGGTGAGGGGGATGCCCTCGTAGAGCCCGAGCAGGTTCGGCTGCCCGGGCGGGGGATCGTCCTCGATCAGCACGTCCACGTTCTCCAGTCGGGTACGGATCCACTCCGGAAGCTCGTCCAGCGCCTCGACCACGAGCTCCTCGAACCGGTCCGGGGAACCCTCGCTCACCGGCCCCTCACATGTGGGCGATGAGCTGCTCGACCCGCTCGTCCACCGACTTGAAGGGGTCCTTGCACAGGACGGTGCGCTGAGCCTGGTCGTTCAACTTCAGATGCACCCAGTCCACGGTGTAGTCGCGCCGGCGCTGCTTCGCCTGGCGAATGAACTCCCCGCGCAGCCGGGCTCTGGTGGTCTGGGGGGGCTCGCGCATGGCGCGCTGGATCTGCTTCTCGGGGATGACCTTCTGCATCCGGCCCCGGCGCTCCAGCAGGTAGTAGAGCCCACGGTTCCGGTTCACGTCGTGGTAGGCCAGGTCCATCAGGGCGATCCGGGGGTGCGACAGCGCGATGCCGTGCCGAGCCCGGTACCGCTCCAGCAGGTCCAGCTTGGCCACCCAGTCCACCTTGGCCACCAGCCGGTCGAGCGCTCCCTCCTTCAGCGCCTCGAGCGCGTGGCCCCACTCCTCGACCACGAGCCTGGTGGTGGGGTCGGGGTCCCGGCGCTCGGCGAAGCGCGCCGCCCGTTCGTAGTACTCGTTCTGGATGTCGATGGCCGACAGCTCGCGCCCGGTGGCCAGGCGGACCCGTCGCTTGCAGGTGAGGTCGTGCGAGATCTCCCGGATCGCCCGGATGGGATTCTCCAGGGTCAGGTCCCGCATCACCGTGTTCTCCTCCACCATGCGCACCAGGAGGTCGGTCACCCCGATCTTGAGCAACGTGGTGAACTCGCTCATGTTCGAGTCCCCCACGATCACGTGCAGCCGCCGGAATCGCTCGGCATCGGCGTGGGGCTCGTCGCGGGTGTTGATGATCGGCCTGGACCGGGTGGTGGCCGAGGAGACGCCCTCCCAGATGTGCTCCGCGCGCTGGCTGATGCAGAACTGCGCGCCGCGCGGCCCGTGCAGGACCTTCCCGGCCCCGCAGTAGATCTGGCGGGTGACGAAGAACGGGATCAGCACGTCGGCGATCCGGGCGAACTCGCCCTGCCGGGCCACCAGGTAGTTCTCGTGGCACCCGTAGGAGTTCCCCGCGGAGTCGGTGTTGTTCTTGAACAGGTAGACGTCGCCGGAGATCCCCTCCTCGTGCAGTCGGACCTCGGCCGCCGAGAGCAGCGCTTCCAGGATCCGCTCCCCGGCCTTGTCGTGGCCGATGAGGTCCGTGACGCTGTCGCACTCCGGGGTGGCGTACTCGGGGTGCGAGCCGACGTCCAGGTACAGGCGGGCGCCGTTCTCCAGGAACACGTTGGAGCTCCGGCCCCAGTGGACAACCCGGCGGAACAGGTAGCGGGCCACCTCGTCCGGGGACAGACGGCGCTGGCCCCGGAACGTGCAGGTCACGCCGTACTCGTTCTCCAGCCCGAAGATCCGGCGATCCACGCCATCAGTCTACGGGCGGTGAGGACCGGTCCCCGGCATCCACGACAGGCCGTGGCCCCGGCGTAGGATTCGGCCAGACGCTCGGACGACGCTCACCTGGCACTGATGGTGGATACCGCGCCCCGCCCCTCGACCCCCGCCGCGCTGATCGAGCGCCGCCGGCTGCTATCGGAGATCGCGGTCCTGGTGCTGCTCGGGGTGGCCTTCGATGAGATGGCCACGGCGATCTGGGACACGCTGCGCGATCGCGGGCCGACCGCACCGGCGATCCTGCTGTTCCTGGTGTTCTTCCTGACCACGATGCGCTTCGCCATCGGGAACCACCTGTACCTGACCCGGGCCGCCGACGCCGCCTACCCGTCGGCCCTGTACCTGTACGACTTCCTGGTGATCGCGCTGCAGACCACGTTCCTCATCTTCCTGGGGGCGTCCTCCTCCGCCGAGGTGGGACGCCTCTCCCACGTGGGGTTCGCCGACGTCCTCATCGCCCTGTACTGCCTGGACGTGCTGTGGATCGCCTCGCACGCGCTGGTGCTGGACCGCCTCAGTCCGCACGACTGCGGCATGGTGCTGAGCTGGGCCGTGCTGAACGGGTCGCTGGCCCTGGTCCTGCTGGGCCTGAAGCTGTCTCTGGACGACCTCTATGCCATGGCCGGGTTGGTCCCCATCGCGGCGCTGTCCGCGGCGGCGTTCGCCCTCGACAGCTGGATGGTGTGGTCTCGCTCGCGCGACGTGCGCGGCCTGCTCAGCCGGCCAGGATCCCCGCCACGTCACCCTCGCTGAGGCGGCGGAACTTCCGGCGTCCCCGGGTGCGGTCCAACACGGCGGCCTCCAGCGTCTTGGCGTCAAGGGGCCGTTCCTCGACCGCGGAGAGCGACGTGACGCCGGCCCGGGTGGCTTCCGCGAGCGGGAGGCCCTCGCGGTAGGCCTCCTGCAGGTTCGCCGTCAGGTCCTCGG
Organism: Actinomycetota bacterium; assembly: GCA_046744325.1. Classification (GTDB taxonomy): domain Bacteria; phylum Actinomycetota; class UBA4738; order UBA4738; family UBA4738; genus JBKPBM01. The sequence continues at coordinate 7,299 of JBKPBM010000325.1, forward strand.
CCCGCCCACCCATCGCCACGAACCCGTGCTCGTCGGCCACGCTTCCGTCGAACAGGATGTGGTAGAGGTCGTTCTCCTCCGGCCGCTCGCCGACCTGCCCCACCAGCAGCTCGACCTCGTACGGCTTCATCTGCTGGGTGAAGATGCCGGACAGCGCCTGCGAGTACGCGTTGGCGATGGTCTTGGCCGTGACGTCCTCCCGGCCATAGGAGTAGCCGCGGAGGTCGGCCAGCCTGACCCCGGCGATGCGCAGGTCCTCGAACTCGCTGTACTTGCCCACCCCGGCGAAGGCGATCCGGTCGTAGATCTCGCTGATCTTGTGGAGGGTGGCGCTGGGGTTCTCGGCCAGGAACAGCAGCCCGTCGAGGTACTCGATCGCCACCACGGACCGGCCCCTGGCGATGCCCTTTCGAGCGTACTCGGAGCGATCCTTGATCAGCTGCTCGGGCGGGACGTAGGGGGTGAAGGCCACCTACCCGTCCCCCTCCGGCCGATCCCCGTCCTCGGTCTCCCGGGCCGGGCTGCCGCCGCGCTCCCGGCCCCGCTCGTGGGTCTCCCCCACGATGGCCTCGAACGCCACCCGGACCTCATCGGTCTCGGCCGGGACGACGCCGTCGGCGTTGATGGTCTTGACGCTGGGGTAGATCCCGCGAAGGGGATTGGGACCACCGGTGGCCACGTCCTCCTGCGAGGCGTCGTAGAGGGCCTCCACGGCGATCTGGACGGCCTCCTCGCGGGTCCGGTCCTCCCGCCACCGCTTCTTCATGGTGCCCCGGGCGTGGATCGACCCCGATCCGGCGGCGTGGTAGTCGGCCTCCTCCCACCGGCCTCCGGTGACGTCGTACCGGAAGATCCTCCCCTCCCCCCGGCGCTCGTCGTAGCCCGCGAACAGGGGCACCACCACCAGGCCCTGCAGGGCCATGGGGAAGTTCCCCCGGATCATCTGGCCCAGCCGGTTGGCCTTGCCCTCCAGGGAGAGGCGATCGCCCTCGACCTTCTCGTAGTGCTCGAGCTCGGTCTGGAACAGCCGGACGATCTCGGTGGCCTGCCCCGCCGCGCCGGCGATGGCCACCGCCGAGTGGTCGTCGGCGGGGAAGACCTTGTCGATCCGTTCGTCGGCGATGCTGAAGCCCTCGACGGCCCGCCGGTCGCCGGCGATGACCACGCCGCCCTCGAACTTGAGGGCGAGGACCGTGGTGCCGTGGGGCACCGTGACTTCCCGACCGCTCCCGGGGGCGTCTCGGACCGCTGGTCGACCGCCGTCGTCGGCCGAGGCCCGCAGCAGATCCATGAAGCTCGGGTTGGCGCGCAGCGGGTAGGAGGGAGCCGGGAAGGCCCTGGGGTCCAACGGGTCCCCGGTCACTCCCCGCCCTTCTGGACGTAGGACTTCACGAACTCCTCGGCGTTCTCCTCCAGCACCGAGTCGATCTCGTCGAGGATCTCGTCCATCTCCTCCGTGAGCTTCTCGCCCTTCTCGCTGGAGGTGGCCTGGCCGGCATCGTCGCCGCCCTCGCCGCCGCCCTTCCGCTGGACCCGCTTCTGTTCCTGTTCCTGGGGCACTGGAGATCACTCCCTCGCTTCGTTGGAACCACAGGGCCTGCGCCGAACGCCCACCATTGTATGGCGCGCTGCCGACGCGACCCCGGAAGGGGAACATACTGAAGCCCGGGCATCGAGTGGTCGAAGGGACGC
>JBKPBM010000215.1:0-2844 GCA_046744325.1 Actinomycetota bacterium
CCCCTGACCTCGCGCGACAGCGCCGGGGCGGCGTCGACCTGCCCCTACAATGACGGGGCCCTTCCCCGAGAGGACCTCCGGTGAAGCCGACACCGCGGCTGGTGTTCTCCACGGCGCCATTCTTCCGGCAGCCGTTGCGCGAGGCGTTCCGGCACATCGCCGGGGCCGGCTTCGACGCGGTCGAGATCATGGTCACGCAGGATCCGCACACCCAGGAGCCCCACCTGCTGCGGGACCTCGCCACGGACTTCGGCCTGTCCATCGAGGCCATCCACGCGCCATTCCTGCTGGTGACGCGGAGGGTCTGGGGAGCGGACCCGACCGGCAAGATCTATCGGGCCGTGCACCTGGCCGAGGAGGTGGGGGCGCCGCTGGTGGTGGTCCATCCGCCCTACCGGTGGCAGGTGAGGTACCGCCGGTGGATCGAGACCAGCCTGGCGGAGTTCACGGGAAGGACCGGGGTCACGGTGGCGGTGGAGAACATGTTCCCCATCCGCCTCCGGGGCGAGCGCGGCGTGCGATTCCATTCCAGCCAGCAGTTCGAGGACCTGGAGCACTTCCCCTTCCTGGTCCTGGACACCAGCCACGCCGCGGTGTCCAGCCTGGACATCCGCGAGGTGTACAAGCAGTACCGCGACCAGATCCAGCACGTGCACCTGTCGAACAACGCTGGGAAGGGATGGGACTCCCATCTGCCCGTGTACCAGGACGGCGTGCTCCCGCTGGCCGAGTTCCTGGACGATCTTGTGGAGGACGGGTTCGCCGGCGCAGTGTCCCTGGAGCTGGACCTTCGTCCCTGGATGCAGGACCAGGAGGCCCTGCGCGACGTCCTGGTCCGCAACCGAGAGTTCTGCGAACGGAGGCTGGCCTCCGTTCCCTGATCGATCGAGGGCGGAGGGCCTGTTAGCCTCGGCGAGCGATGCGCCGGTTCACGCTGATCACGATCATCGTGTTGTTCACGCTGATCCTGATCGCGGCGATCTTCCAGATCGTGGCGGCGAACAAGGGAAGCCGACTCCCCGGGCCCGGGGTCAGTGGGAGCCCGACCCCCACCGCGACCTCGCGGTAGCTCTCCACGCCGCAGGAGGAGGGGCATTGGCGGAGGTACCGAAATCAGGCCAACGGGGAAAGAGGCGCATCCTCCGGATCACCCAGATCGCCGTGTCCCTGGGCATCGTGCTCGGGATCTTCGCCGGCATCCTGCCCAGGATCGCCGACTATTCGGCGGTATGGGCCACGATCAGGGCCCTGACGTGGTTCGAGCTGCTGAGCCTGCTCGTCATCACCGCCCTGCACAGCATGGCGCTGTGGCCTCAGGTGGTCGCCTCGCTGCCGGGGATGACGCTTGGTCAGGCCGCGGTCAACAGCCAGGCCTGTACCACAGTGGCGAACACCCTTCCCGGGGGAGGCATGCTGGCGGTCGGGGTGAGCTATGCCATGTGCAGGTCGTGGGGGTTCGCCGACTCCACGATCGCTCTGTCGGCCCTGGTCACGTTCGTCTGGAATACCGTCTTCAAGCTCGCCCTGCCGGCATGTGCGTTGGCCATCCTGGCCACGGAGGGAAAGGTAAGCGGCGGGTTGCTGGTCGCATCGCTGGTCGGCCTGGCAATCCTGGTCGGGACGGTGGCCGTCGGGGTCACGATGCGCTGGAGGACCACGCTCGCCGGACGGATCGGCTCGCACCTGGGATCGCTCGCCTCCCTCCTCCGGGGGCTCATCCGCAAGCCCCCGGTGGGCGACTGGGCTCAGGCCGCGGAGCGGTTTCGCGGCGAGGGAGCTCGCCTGGTCAGAGCTCGATGGGTCGCCCTGACCCTGTCGACCGTGGCCAGCCACCTCGGCCTGTACCTCGTTCTGGTGCTGGCCCTTCGCGACGTGGGGATCTCCGCCCGGGAGGTGACCTGGGCTCAAGCCCTTGGAGTGTTCGCCTTCGTCCGCCTCCTCTCCGCGTTGCCGATCACGCCCGGGGGCCTGGGCATCGTCGACCTCGGATACATTGGAGGCTTGGTGCTCGCGGGCAGGCACCAATCGGACGTGCCGGTGGCGGTCTTCCACGCTCAGGTCACCGCCGCCGTCCTGGTGTTCCGGGCCTTCACCTACGGCCTGCAGCTTCCACCGGGCGCGCTCGCCTACTTCATCTGGCAGCGCCGGAAGAGCTGGCGGAAGGCGTGGCCGAAGGGGCAGCGGAGCGCCGGCATCGCACCCGAGCCATAGGCGGCTGACCGTCGCCGGTACAATCGGACGCGGAGGGTCCCCACGAGGTCGCCTTCCCGCCGCCAAGGCAGGTGGTCATGGTCAAACGGTTTCCTCCTGTTCCGCCAGAATCGCGACAGATCCGCTGACACCTGCGCATACTCATGACGGACGCGTTCCCGTCAGTGACGGAGAAGAGGTTTCACGGGTGCGTATCCGCCCAACCCCGCCCCACCGCCCCTCACAGGGTCACGAGTCGATTCTCCGGAGCATTTCCGCCTCTCGATCCGACTCATCGGCTCGCCGCGGGCGCTCGGGGACACCTACGGAAAGGAAATGCAACCATGCAGTACGTACGCCTTGCGAACTACAGGATCACCAAGGGCACCTTCCCCGAGATCGTCGACAGCGCGAAGGCCGGCATGCTCGGGATCTTCAAGAACCAGCCAGGATTCGTTCGCTACGGACTTGCCGACACCGGCGAGGGGACGTGCGTGTCGATCAGCCTGTGGGAGACCCACGCCCAGGCAGAGGCTGCCGCGCCCGTGGCCGCCAACTGGGTGCGCGAGCACCTGGCGGATCGGGTCGAGCTGAGCTCCAATCAGGTGGGCGACCTCGCCTTCTTCGAAGGCGTGCCCGCGACCGTCTGATCGG
>JBKPBM010000234.1:0-5792 GCA_046744325.1 Actinomycetota bacterium
CATGTACACGTCGCGCTGGAGTGGGTTGCCGACCTTCAGCTTCGACGCCTTCTCAACCAGCTTGTCGACGAACTGGTCGTACACCGGGCGCTCGACGTAGACCCGTGAGCACGCTGAGCACTTCTGCCCGCCGAACCCGAACGCTGATCGCATGACGCCCTCGGTGGCCTTGTCCAGGTCGGCCTTCGCCGAGACGATCGTCGGGTTCTTGCCGCCCATCTCGCAGATGGCCGGCTTCGGGTAGTCCTTGGCGAAGTTCTTGTAGATCTGCATGCCCACCGCGTAGGAGCCCGTGAAGGTCAGGCCGGCGACGTCGGGGTTCGTGTAGAGCTCATCGCCGACCGTGCTGCCAGGGCCGGTCACGATGTGGAAGGCCTGCCTGGGCACGCCGCCGTCGGTCAGCGACTCCCAGAGCTTCAGCGCGGTGAAGTACCCCTGGTGCGAGGGCTTCAGGACCACGGTGTTGCCGGCCACCAGCGCGCCGCCGGCCGGTCCGCCGGCCAGAGCCATGGGGAAGTTGAACGGGCTGATCACGGCCCACACCCCGTAGGGCTTGAGCACGCTGCGGTTGTGCTCGGTGGCCGGGTTCAGCGCCTCCATGTCGAAGGCGAACCCGTGGTTCTCCTCCATCTGGGTGCAGTAGTAGCGGATGAGGTCGGCGGTCTCCTCGACGTCGCCGAGCGCCTCCAGCCGGTTCTTGCCCACCTCGATGGCCATGAGGGCGGCCAGCTCGTAGACGCGGTCGGAGATCACGTCGGCGGCCGCGCGCATGATCTTCACCCGCTCCTGCCAGGGTGTGCCTGCCCAGGTGGGCGCGTACGCCTTGGCCGCGGCGATGGCGTCCTTCGCGTCTTGCCGGGTGGCCCGGCCGAACTCGCCGATGACCAGGTCGTGGTCGATGGGGGAGCGCTCCTCGTCGATGCCGTCTCCCCACCGCTCCTCGCCGTTGACGTGGAACGGGTGCTTCTGCCCGAGCCAACTCCTGGCGGTCTCCACGCCCTTCTCGTAGTCCGCGTGGAGCTCCTCGTTGTCGGCTGACATCGTGGCGTAGGTGATCCGAACCTTCTGTGCCATGTCGCCCGCACCTCCGTTGGTGTGTCCGTGGCGGATGGGATGTCCCGCCGGGACCAGGTCAACCGGCGGTCAGAGCTGCCATCAATCCTAGCCGTCCGCCGCGATCGGTGGCATCCACCGAAAATGGCAGGTCAGGAGGTCGGTGGATGGGTCCGCGCGGCCAGATCGGTGCGTGGCGGGTACCCTCTTCGCGTGTCGATCCAGGTCTCGCCCCGGCGCGAGCACGCCCGATCCCTGTTCGCCGGCCTGCCGGCCTCCTACGACCGCATGGGGGCGCTGCTGTCCTTCGGCCAGGACCCGCGGTGGCGGCGGTTCATGGTCTCCCGGGTGAACGCTCCGGCCGGGGGACGGGTGCTCGACGTGGCCACCGGAACGGGCATGGTCGCCAGGGAGGTGGCACGTCGAACCGGTGCGTCGATCGTTGGGCTGGACCAGAGCCAGGAGATGCTGTCCGCAGGGGTGGGGGAGACGCGCGCCGCCGGGCTGGAGGGGCGGGTGCGTTTCGTCCTGGGCGACGGACAGCGCCTTCCCTTCGCCGATGCCACCTTCGACGGGCTCACCTTCACGTACCTTCTGCGCTACGTGGACGATCCGGGCGCGACGCTCCGAGAGCTGGCTCGAGTGGTCAAGCCGGGGGGAGCGGTGGCCAACCTGGAATTCCACGTGCCCCCGAACCCAGTCTGGCGCTCGCTCTGGCTCGTATACACCAGGGCGGTGATGCCGGCGGTGGGCCGCGTCGTGTCACCTGCGTGGCACGAGGTCGGACGGTTCCTCGGCCCGAGCATCTCGGGTTTCGACCGCCGGCACCCGCTCACCGAGCAGCTGGCCCTGTGGCGAACGGCCGGCATCGGTGACGTGCGGGCCAGGGTGATGAGCCTGGGCGGCGGCGTGGTGATCTGGGGAACGAAGGGCCGCGATGGCCGCTGAGCAGGAGCGCCGAGCGGCTCCCGAGGAGGGCGGCCGGCCAGCGTTCTACGCCCTGCGGCCCGGAGGGTGGCGCGATTACTGGACCCTGCTGCACCCGCCGTATACCGCATGGCACCTGTCCTACGTGGCGTTCGGAGCCGTGGCCGCCCCTCACGTGAACGGAGCCCGTCTCGGTGCCAGCGCCCTCGCGTTCTTCCTGGGGGTCGGGCTCACCGCGCACGCCCTGGACGAGCGTGCCGGGCGGCCCCTGCAGACCCGGATCTCGGATCGCGCGCTGGTGGGCATCGCGTCGTTCGGCCTGGCCGGCGCGATCGCGCTTGGAATCCTTGGAGCGCTCTATGTGTCCTGGTGGATGCTTGCGTTCGTCGCGTTCGGAGCGTTCATCGTGGTCGCCTACAACTCGGAGGCGTTCGGCGGACGGTTCCACTCCGATCTGTGGTTCGCCGGAGCATGGGGAGCCTTCCCGGCGTTGACCGCGTACTTCGCCCAGACGGGAACGGTTCGGCTCTCGGCGGTGCTGGTGGCGTTCGCCTGCCTCCTGTTGTCCGTGGCCCAGCGACGGCTGTCGACCCCCGTCCGTCAGCTGCGTCGTCGCGTGGTGGATGTCCGTGGCGAGGTTGTTCTCACCGATGGGCGGGCGATTCCAGTAACCGAGGCGATGCTCCGGGCCACGCCCGAGGTTGCGCTTCGTACGCTGTCGGTCGCGCTGTCCCTGCTGGCCGCGGGGCTGGTCGCGGCGCGAGTCCTGGCGTCGTAACCTTCGCCCGTGCAGAGCGATCAAGCGGACCTCGTCCTGGCGAAAGCGGCGCTGTACCGGAACGGTCGGAGCAAGCCCGGCTGGCTCGCCATCGCAGGCGGACGCATCGCAGCGCTTGGGTCCGAAGAAGATGTCCGCCCGTTCGTCGGGCAGCGCACCGAGGTGATCGATCTCGACGGTCACATGGTGGTGCCGGGCTTCCAGGACGCCCACGTCCATCCCGAACACGGTGGCAGCGCCCGGCTGCAGGTCAACCTCCATGAGATTCGCGGGCGCCAGGCGTACGAGAACGTGATCTCGGCCTATGCACGCGAGCACCCCGAGCGCCCCTGGATCGTCGGCAGCGGATGGTCCCTGGACGACTTCCCTCGGGGCACGCCCCACCGGTCGATCCTCGACGCGATCGTGCCCGATCGACCGGTCTACCTGAGGAACCGAGACGGGCACGGGGCGTGGGTGAACTCGCGCGCGCTCGAGATGGCTGGGATCAGCGGCGACACGCCCGACCCATCCCATGGCCGGATCGAGCGTGATGAAGATGGGTCGCCGCAGGGCACGCTGCACGAGAGCGCGATGTTCATGGTCGGCGACCTGGTCCCTCAGCCGACGCAGGCCGATATCGAGGCGGGGCTCCTGGAGGGCCAGCGGTATCTGCATTCACTGGGGATCACCGCCTGGCAGGACGCCTGGGTGGAGCCGCCCGCGCTCGCGGCCTATCGCTCACTCGCCGAGCGAGGCGACTTGACCGCCCGTGTCGTCGTCGCCCTCTGGTGGGAGCGCGAGCGAGACGGCGAGCAGATCGAGGAGATCCTCGAACGGCGCGCGACCGGGACGGTCGGCCGGTTGCGGGCCACCTCGGTCAAGATCATGCAGGACGGGATCTGCGAGAACTTCACCGCCGGCATGCTCGAGCCCTACCTGGACGCCGACGGGAAGCCGACGGCGAACAGAGGGATGAGCTTCGTCGAGCCCGAGGAGCTGAAGCAGCACGTGACCGTGCTCGATCGCGAGGGGTTCCAGGTCCACTTCCACGCCATCGGGGACCGTGCCGTGCGGGAGGCGCTGGACGCCGTGGAGGCCGCGCGAATGGCGAACGGGCCTACGGATCACCGGCACCACATCGCCCACATCCAGGTGGTCCACCCCGACGACGTGCCCCGGTTCGCCGCCCTCGGGGCCACGGCAAACGGGCAGCCCTACTGGGCGGGACTGGACGGGCAGATGCGCAACCTGACCATCCCGTTCCTGGGCCCGGAGCGCACGGAGCGGCAGTACGTGTTCGCCAGCCTCATGCGAAGCGGATCGCGCCTGGCGTTCGGCAGCGACTGGCCGGTCAGCACGCCGAACCCGCTGGCGGAGATGCAGGTGGCGGTGACCCGGCGGCCGCACGGCGAGGACGAGGACCAGCCGGTGTTCCTTCCGGACGAACGACTCGACCTCGCCCAGGCCATCGACGCGTTCACCATGGGTTCGGCCTACGTGAACCACCTGGACGAGGAATCAGGGTCCCTGGACGTCGGGAAGCTGGCGGACGTTGCGGTCATCGACCGTGACCTGTTCGCCGTTCCGCCCGAGTCGATCGCCGAGGCCAAGGTCGTGTTGACGATGGTCGAGGGCGCGCTGGTCTTCTCAGCCTGAATCTATGAACGCTCGGCCCGGTGGCCGTAGTACTCGAACGCCGACATGGGCTTGGAGTAGTCGATCCGCCACTCCAGGCTGAGGTCCTCGTCATCGCCCGGCACCGGCCTGCCCAGCGCCCGAGCCATCTCACGGATGTGCGAGGGCACCGTTCCGCAACACGCTCCGACGAATCGGACGCCCATCTCCCGTGCCTGGATCGCGTAGCCAGCCATCTCCTGCCGTGAGAGCTGGAGCGGATCGAGCCCGAATGGGAACTCGGGCAGTGAGGTGAAGTCGGGGTGGCCATCAGGAGTTCGGTAGGCGACGGGCTGGCAGGCGAGCGGCGCATCGGGCAGCGCCTCGCGGATCTCTCGCATCAGGGGCAAGGTGTTCGAAGGGTTCCGAAGGCAGTTGACGCCGACCACATCGGCGCCTCCATCGAGAAGCCTTCGGGCGCACTGCGCCGGCGCGTCCCCCTCGTACGCGTGGGCGTCTTTCTCGAACGACATGGTGACCACGACGGGCAGGCCTGTTCGCCTGGCCCGCTCGAGACACAAGAGTGCCTCGCCCAGCCACGTGAATGTCTCGCCGATGACCAGGTCGATGCCGGCGTCCAGCTGCACCTCGAGCTGCCGGTCGAACAGCGCCCGCACGTGGTCTGCCGAGCCCGGGTCCTTTGGGTCGTAGGCCCAGGTGAGCGACAGGTTCCCCGCGACCAGCGCGTCACCGTCCCCTCGGGCCTCACGCGCGCAGGCCACCGCGGCGCGATTGATGTCGTCGACCCTTCCGCCGAGCCCAACCGTGGCCAGCTTGTCCTCGCTGGCGTAGAAGGTGAGGGCCTGGAGGACCTCGGCGCCGGCGCGCAGGAACTCGCGATGGAGCTCGATGAGCGCCTCTGGGTGGGTGAGGCTGACCTCGGGCGTGAACGGTCCGCCCCGGACATACCCTCGCTTCTCCAGCTCCAGCAGGTAGCCGCCGTCGCCCAGGACGATTCCGTCGGCCAGGCGTTCCATGAGCCCCCTCGGCACGCCCGGCATCGTATCTCTCACACCATCCAGCTCGTGACGGGATCGTCCTGTTGCAGGATCGGGCGGTCGACCCGGAAGGGTTCCAGGTCCACATCCGTGCGACCCTCGATGGCCAGGTCGGCCAGCACCCGCCCGAACAGCGAGGTGAACTTGAACCCATGGGCGGCACCCAGGGCGACGAACACGTTCGGATGGCCGGGCACCGCATCCAGCACGAAGTCCCGGTCGGGGGTCAGCGTGTACAGGCAGGTCTTCGTGACGATCTCCGGTCCGATCGCCGACGGGAGGTGTCGCTCGAGGAACTCGCGCAGCGTTCGCGTCACCATCGGGTTGGTCTTGAACGTGCGGGTCTCGGGGGTGACCGCGTCACCTCCGCAGTCCTGGGC
>JBKPBM010000299.1:0-4044 GCA_046744325.1 Actinomycetota bacterium
GCACCAGCTCCATGTCCATCAGCCGGCACCCCGCGCCCAGCGCCAGGGCCAGCCCCTCGCCCCAGTTCTCGTCGGCTCGCGACGTGTTGCGGTGCCACAGGCTGGTGTGTCCTCCCGTGCACAGGATCACCGCGCCGGCCACGAATGCCGTTCGCTCTCCCGTTCGAAGATCGAAGCCCAGCGCGCCGACGCAGGTGCCGTCCTCGACCAGCAGGCGGGCCACGCAGAGGTGTTCCGCGACCGCGATGCCGAGCGCATCCACCCGGTCCGCCAGCGTCTGGACGATGTCACGCCCGGTGTGGTCGCCGGCGTAGCAGGTTCGACGATAGGTATGGGCGCCGAAGTAGCGCTGGTCCAGCCGTCCGTCCGGAAGGCGGGCGAAGGCGCACCCCCACTCTGCAAGCTCCATCACGGCCGCGGGCGCCTCTCGGGTCATCAGCTCCGCCACGCGCGGGTGCGCCAGGTAGTAGCTCTCCCGGTAGGTGTCGGCGAAGTGCTGCTGCCACGAGTCCTCGGGGTCGACCGTCCCGAGTGCCGCGTTGATCCCACCGGCCGCCAGGACGGTGTGGGCATCCCGCACACCGCGCTTGCCGAGGAGCAGGACGTCGGCGCCCGCCTGGCGGGCAGCGATGGCGGCCCGAAGCCCCGCTCCTCCCGCCCCCACGATCAGCACGCCGGTCCGGTGGATCGCCGCCTCCTCCATCAGGCCCGGCCCACCACCACCCGGCTCACCGGCACGGGCCCCTTCGTGCTTCGAACCTCCGAGAACCCGGCCCGGCGCAGGATCGCCGACACGGCTCTCGACCGATCGGGCGCCACCTCGATCAGCAGCCATCCGCCCGCCCGCAGCCAGCGCGGGCCGTCGTCGGCCACCCGGCCCACCAGGCCCATGCCCATAGGTGAGCCGTCCGTCAGCGATTCGTGCGGCTCGAACGCCGAGATCTCATGGGGAAGATCACGCATCTCCCGGCGGCCCACGTAGGGGGGATGCAGGGTCACCACGTCCACCCGGCCCGCCAGCCCAGAGGGGACCGCGCCGAACAGGTCGCCGCGCCTGAACTCGACGTTGCGAAGGCCCAATCGGCGAGCGTTGTCCCGAGCCAGCGACAGGGGCCGAGGCGAGATGTCACATCCCACCACCCGTGCTCGGGGGATGGCGTGAGCCACGGCCAGCGCCACCGGCCCGATCCCGGTGGCCATGTCCACGTGGATCGGCCCGCGCCGGGACCGCAGTCGCCGGATGGCCTGCTCCGCCATCCATTCGGTGGATTCCCGAGGGATGAACGCGCCTCGGGTCACGCGCAGCGTCAGGCCGTGGAACGAGGCCTCCCCGGTGATGTAGGCAGGCGGTTCACCCATGGCCCTGCGGCCGATCAGCCGGCGAAACCGCGCCGCCTCCGACGCGTTGATCGCTCCGTCCGAGTCCACCTCGTGCCCGACGACGAACGACAGGATCTCCTCCGCGTCCGCGCGCTCCTTGCCGGGGTGCGGATGCTCGACGGCCGGCGACGCGACCAGCCGGTCCGTCGCCTCGCGCAGCACCTCCTCGGCCAGGGGCATGGCGCGCATCTTAGCCACCGATGCGGCCGCCGTAGACTGCGCCCCACATGGACTTTCACGACGATGCCGAGGAAGCGTCGTTCCGCTCCTCGCTCCGAGCGTGGCTGGCCGACAACCTCCCGCCGGGGTGGGGAACGCCATCGTTCGTCGAACCGCGCACGCTCGAGGAGCAGGTGGCCTTCCACAAGGACTGGTCGCGCCGTCTGTACGACGGTGGCTACGTCGGCCTGACCTGGCCGCGGCGGTACGGCGGGCACGAGGCGCCGATCGGCCTGCAGACGATCGTCATCGAGGAGCTCGGGCGGACCGAAGCGCCCGACCACATCGGGGTGATCGGGATCGGCATGGCCGGGCCCACCATCCTGGCTCACGGAACCGATGAACAGAAGGACCGGTTTCTCAAGAACATCCTCACCGGCGAGGAGGTGTGGTGCCAGGGGTTCTCCGAGCCCGACTCCGGCAGCGACCTGGCGTCGCTCACGACGAAGGCGATCCCGGACGGCGATGGAGGCTTCGTGGTGACCGGGCAGAAGGTGTGGTCCTCGTTCGCCCCCATCGCCGACTGGGGCATCCTGCTCGCGCGCACGGATTCGTCCGGAGACCAACACGAGGGCCTGACCTATGTCCTCATGGACATGCACGCGCCGGGCGTCACGGTGCGCCCGCTCCGTCAGATCACCGGCGAGGCCGAGTTCAACGAGATCTTCTTGGACGGGGTCGGCATCCCCGGCGATCGTGTGGTCGGCCCGGTGGGGCAGGGGTGGACGGTGGCCATCACGACGTTGATGAACGAGCGGGCCAACGTCGGATTCGCGCTGCTGGCCCGGCTCGACGTGGCGCTCCGACGGCTGGTGGCTCTGGCGAAGGAGACGGGCCGGAACGGCTCACGCGCCGCCGACGACCCCCTGGTGCGTGACCGGATCGCCGACCTGTGGACGGATCTGCAGGCCCTCCGCTTCACGGTGTACCGCGCCTTCTCGGCGTTCTTGAAGCGGGGGGCGCCGGGGCCGGAGGGCTCGGTGGCCAAGCTCTTCTGGTCCGAGACGAACCAGCGCCTGACGAAGCTTGCCCTGGAGATCGAGGGGGCGTTCGCGGTGCTCGGGCCCGGATCGGGTCGCGCGGTCGATGGCGGACGGTGGCAGCGCGCCCAGCTCCGCAGCCGGGGGAACACCATCGAGGCCGGCACCTCAGAGATCCTCCGCAACATCATCGCCGAGCGCGTCCTCGGCCTGCCCAAGTCGAGATGATGGGGTAGGGCCCATGGACTTCGCGTTCACCGAAGAGCAGGACGCGCTTCGGGCCGCCGTGCGCGAGCAGCTGTCGGAGCGCTACCCCATCGAGCGGGTCGGCGAGATCGCTGACGGCGAGGGGTTCGACCGGACCGAATGGCGGGCCATGGCCGACGCCGGGTGGGTGGGGATCTCGGTGCCGGAGTCGTTCGGCGGGTCGGGCCTGAGCTTCGTGGAGGAAGCGATCGTCACCGAGGAGCTGGGGCGAGCCCTCTACCCCGGTCCCTGGCTCTCGTGCGTGGTGCTCGCGCTTCCGGTGCTGGTGGCCGCACATGCGCCGGATCTGGTGCACGCCGTCGTGACCGGCTCCCGCGTCGCAACGGTGGCCTGGGCCGGCCCCGATGGTCGATTCGATGCAGATCCCCCGCCCAAGGCTACGTGGGACCAGGATCGTCTGACGGTGACCCGCCTCTTCGTCCCCGACCCGGTCGTGTCAGACCTCCTCGTTATCGTGGGCTCCACGCCGGATGGATCTGCCTTCTGGGCGTTGGATCGGTCGGAGACCGGCGTGGACGTCACCGTCCTTCCCACGGTCGACGCCACGAGGGGCATGGGGGAGGTGGTGGTCGAGGGAGCGAACGCGACAGTCCTTCATATCGAAGACGCGAGGTTCACCATCTGGCTGCGCGATCGCGCGCTGGCCGCGCTGGCCGCGGAGTCGATCGGAGTGGCTTCGGCCGGGTTGGATCTCGCCGTGGCCTACGCCAGGACTCGCAGGCAGTTCGGTCGACCGATCGGCGCGTTCCAGGCCGTGAGCCATCAGCTGGCCCACGGCTTCGCCGAACTGGAGACGGCCCGGTCCCTTGCCTACTGGGCGGCCTGGGCCGTGGCCGAAGGCGAGGCGGATGCCGGCACGGCCGCGGCGGCGGCGAAGGCGCGCGCTTCGGAGGCGGCGGTGAGCGCCTGCGAGCGGGCCATCCAGGCTCACGGCGGCGTCGGCTTCACCTGGGACCACCCCCTGCACCGCTTCTACAAGCGCGCCCTCGGCATCTCGGCGTTGTTCGGGAGCGGTCCCGAGCTCCGCGCCCGGATCGCCTCGACACTGCTGGACTGACCCCTACAATTCAGGCCATGCCCAGCTCACGCTCCGCGAAGCTCCGACCGGTCAAGGAGGCCGAGACCCAGCGTATCGACCCCACCGGCAAGATCCGGTTGACGGCTGAGCGGATCCTGGTCCGGGTTCCGGACGTAAGCG
>JBKPBM010000200.1:0-3052 GCA_046744325.1 Actinomycetota bacterium
CTATAGTCGCGCTGACGTGTTCGACATGTCAAGGTTGACATATCGCGCAGCGGCGAGGACCCCGTGTCGCTGAGGTTCGCCCTGCTGGGGCTCCTCGCCGAATGCCCGATGAGCGGATACGAGCTCACCAAGACCTTCGAGGGACCGGCCAACGTCTGGTCGGCCCGGCACAGCCAGATCTACCCCGAGCTGGCCCGCCTGCTTGCCGACGGGCTGATCCGCGAGCACGAGCGTGGAGGGCGAAACCGCAAGACGTACGCCATCACCAACGAGGGGCTGCACGCCGTTCGGGGCTGGCTGACCCAGACCGAGCCGGACCGGACCGTGCGGGACGACTCCTTCCTTCGGGTGTTCTTCCTCTGGCTGGTGCCCAAGGCCCAGGCGGAGGCCTACCTACGCCAGGAGCTCGAGTATCACCGGACGAAGCTGGCCCGGTACGAGGCGATGGCGGACGGATGGCACTCGACCGACCCCGCCGAACGATCCAACCGGATCGCCCTTCAGGCGGGCATCCTGCACGAGCGGGCGCTCGCGGAATGGGCCGAGTGGGCTCTGACCCAGCTTCCCCTGGCGCCAGCGTCGTCCAGGCGACTGGCCGCCCGAGCTGCCGCGACATAAAGGGAAAGGCCCGAGGGACCTTCGGCTCGTCGCGGGGCGAACCCCGCAACCACCGTCGGCCCCTCGGGCCAGGTGCTCCGAGTAACCACTTGCGGCTGTCTCGGTTTCCTTATGATGGCCCCTTTCGTTGGGCTTTGGGGCCTCCCGAGCCTCCCCGACAGCACAGCTAGTTGGCCTTCCCAACCGTACTGCCAAGTGCGCCCAGTTAGCCTTACGGCTTTCCCAGGGGGTCCCATTCGGTTCCCTGATTCAACCGCTCCGGCTGCTCGGAGCAAGGCGAATCCTACCGATGCCCCGGCGGGAGTCAAGGTGACAAAACCCCTGTTCGCGGAGCGTTTGCCCAGGTCAGGTGCCCTGCGAATCCAGAGTGACAAATCCTCGAGCGGCCTGTTCCTCGTCCCACGCAGCACGAGCGGCGGCGAACTCCTCGCGGTTCACGCTCATGGCCACATGGTCCACCCACTCACCTTCCTTGAACGAGCGCTCCCGCAGACGGGCCTCCTCCACGAACCCGCACCGGCGGTACATGGGGATCGCCCGGGAGTTGTCGCCGAGCGTCCACAGCTCCACCAGGTTCAGGTCCATGCGATCGAAGGCGAACGCCAGGAGCGTCATCACCGCCTCCCTCGCGTAGCCCCGGCCCCAGAACGCCGGCTCGCCGATGAACATGTAGAAGGCGCAGATCCGGTCGCGGCGGCGGAACTGGTTGAGCCCGATCCGGCCGATCGGCCGGTCGCCCACCAGGATGGTGAAGGGCTGTCCTTCCTTGCGGCTTCGCTCGACGTCCTCGCGCACGTCCGCGAGCGACACTGGCCGCTCGTAGTCCATGTACCGCCAGACCTCCGGATGGTTCATCCAGCGCTGGATCAGGTGATAGTCGGATTCCTCGACCGGCCGAAGCGAGACGCGTGGCCCTCTGATCACGCCCGCATTATCCCGCGAGCGGGCGCTGGACCTCGGCGTAGACGTCGCGTATCTCCGCCGCGGTGGCGTCCCACGAGAACCGCCGCGCGTGCAGGATCGCCTCTCGCCCCATCTGCTCGGACCGGCGACGGTCCCGTAACAGGCGAAGGATCCCATCGGCGAACCGGGCCGGATCGCGTCCCTCGATCAGCAGGCCAGTTCGGCCGTCGACCACCACCTGGCGCAGGCCGCCCGCTGCCGCCGCGATCACGGGAGTCCCGCAGGCCTGCGCCTCCAGCGCCACCAGCCCGAAGGACTCGGACCGTGACGGCACCAGGACGGCCTCGGCGGCGGAGTAGAAGTCGGCCAGCCGCGAGTGCGGTTGTGGGGGGAAGAACAGGACCCGGTCGCTCAGGCCCAGCCCCGCGGCCAGCTCCATCAGGCCGGCCACCTCGTCGGGACCGGAGCGCGGACCGGCCGGGCCTCCCACGACCCCGAGCACCATATCACCCGTCTCGGCGGGCGCACGCCGGATCGCCTCGGCCACCGCCCGGACGGCCACGTCGGGACCCTTGAACGGCTGGAGGCGCCCGACGAACAGGACCAGCCGCACGTCGCCCAGATGCAGCCGCGCCCGGGCCTCCGCCTTCGGCCGGGGAACGAACAGCGACCGGTCCACCCCCGGTGGGACCACCCGGATGCGCCGAGGGTCCGCCCCGTACAGGTTCACCAGGTCGTCCGCCTCGAGCGAGGTGGGGGTCAGGATCCGGTCCGCCGCATCGACCACCCGCTGCTCTCCGTCGAGGCGCGCCGGCGGCTCGGAGCGGTCCTCGGGACCCCGAGCGTCGTTCTTGACCTTGCCCAGAGTGTGGAACGAGGCCACGTGAGGGACCCCCCAAATCCGCTTTGCCCGGCTTCCCACCCACCCGGAGAGCCAGTAGTGGCTGTGCACGACGTCGTAGGGGGAGTGCCGGTGCGGCGACGGATCGCCGGCCAGGCCGCGGGGATTCCCCGAATCGGCTCCGGCGTACGCCAGCAAGCCGTCGAGGAACTGTGGCAGATGCTTCGGCAACTCTTCCTTCGGGAGCTCGGCGCAGGGACCGGCCTGGACCCTGATGACCCGGCTCTTGGGGGAGACCTCTTCGACCTGAGGACCGCCTTCCCCGTGGCAGCGCGTGTAGATGTCGACATCCACGCCCTGCTCGGCCAGCCGGCGGGCCACGGCCATGATGTAGACGTTCATCCCCCCTGCGTCTCCCGTGCCCGGCTGGTCGAGCGGCGAGGTATGCAGGCTGATCAGGGCCACTCGTTGCGGGTCGCCATCGTCATTCGCCGCCAGTCCGCCGGCAGTCTGCGCGCCGTCGTGCTGATGCTCAGGAGGCTCGGAGGGCAGCGGAGCATGAGGGGTTCGGTCCACCGGCACGTCTCCCATGCTAGGCCAAACGTTGAGGATCCAATGTCTATGCCCATTCGCAGGACGAAGTGCCCGGGAGACGCGGGAACCCGCCCGGACTGGGCGGGTTCCCAGGAT
>JBKPBM010000120.1:0-12587 GCA_046744325.1 Actinomycetota bacterium
GGCCAATGCACTAGCCGGTGTCAGAACAATCAATCCGACCGCCGCCGCGACGGCCATCCCCGAACTGAGAATCGTCTTTCGAAGGGCTCTCATCGCTCCCGTCCCCTTTCATTGTGCCCAGCACCGGCGCACGGGCTCGCAAAACCGTACACGAGCGCAGGGGCCTATGGGAAGGGCGGGCGAACTTAGTCACTCGCGTCAAGAAGGGAAGGAGGGCGCCCTTCTTCCTCGGCCTTTCGAGCGATCCTGTGAGCACATCTGAGCATTTTCGCCGGGGAGAGCCCGAGCGGACAGAAGGCCCTCGACCGAATCCGCAGGTCGAAGGCCTTTTTCGAAAGAGGCGGGGAGCGGAATTGAACCGCTGTAAGAGGTTTTGCAGACCTCTGCCTAACCACTCGGCCACCCCGCCGTGAACGCCCGCCGGGCGGGCGCCCGGACCAGTCTACGCGGGCTCCCCTTCGCCGCCACGGGCGGCTGAATCGCTACGTGGACGATCGACCGCGAGCCTTCAGCCCGGCCTCGTCCGCCTTGCGACGGGCCTGTGCGGCGCGTTGCTCGGCTCGATCGGCCGCCGTAGCCGCTCGGCGGGCAGCCTGCTGGGCCCTTCGTAGCTCGCTCTCCGCGCTCGACCTCTCCTCCCGGAGCCGGGCCGCCTCCTCCTCGGCTTCATCCGCCGCCCGCGAAAGCTCTTCGGCCCGTCGGCGTGCCTTCTCGTTCGCTAGCGACGCTTTCGCCGGGGCGGACCTGGCCTCGCCTGGCTGAGCCGGCGCCAGGCCGAGGAATCCCTCGAATCCGGACGGCGCGCGGACCTCCTTGGCCAGCCGGCCCTCGCGGACGAGGGATGCCGTCTCCTCGTCGGTGGCGGTGGCCCGCAACGTGTCCGCGACCAGGTCGAGCGTCGCCCGGGTCGCCGCGTGCCCCGCCCCTTCCAGGATCCCGCCCGCCTTCGACACCAGCCGATCGAGCAGGCGAGACCGTTCGGCGGTGGCGCGCTGGAGCTCATCGCGCCCGCTCCCCGAGAACGCCTTCTGCTGCGCAGATCCCACTCGCTCCCCAGCCTCCATCAACCCCGAGAGCTCGGCTGGGGCCGACCGGGCCAGCTGGTTCACCGCCCACGCTGCCACGGATGGCTTGCGCAGCGACTTGACCTGGCGGGCGCCCTCGGCGTCGCCCGATTCCTTCAGCCGCCGGGCCAGCGCGTCGCGGGCGCCGGTGAATTCCTCCAGCGGCAGTTCGTACAGGGTCGACGGATCCGGTGTCTCGGCCATCACCGCATTGTGCACGGTGGAGCCCTTCGTCGTCCGTTTCGGCCCCTCCCTCACAGGGGGACATCTATGAAGAACACCCCCCACAAAGGAGGCGTGCCATGGCCAGAGCGATCTGGAGCGGAACCGTGAGCTTCGGGCTGGTGAGCATCCCCGTGAAGCTCTATCCGGCCACGGAGGCCAAGGACGTCCAGTTCCATCAGCTGGAGAAGAAGAGCGGTAAGCGGATCCGGTACAAGCGGGTGGCAGGCGACTCGAACCGCGAGGTGAACTACGAGGACATCGTCAAGGGCTACGAGATCAAGAAGGGTCGGTACATCGTGGTCACCCCCGAGGAGCTCGAGTCGGTGGAGCCGACCCGATCGCGCACGATCGAGATCGAGGACTTCGTCGACCTGGAGGAGATCGACCCGATCTACTTCGAGAAGACGTACTTCCTGGCCCCCCAGGGAGACTCGGGCGCGGAGAAGCCCTATGCCCTGCTGCTGCGGTCGATGGAGCGCGCGGGCAAGGTCGGGATCGCCCACTTCGTCCTGCGGACCAAGCAGTACCTCGCGGCCATCCGGCCCATGGACGGCGTCCTGGCGCTGGAGACCATGTTCTTCGCCGACGAGATCCGCCAGACGAAGGATCTGGACAACGTGCCGGTGCTGACGAAGGCCTCACCGCGCGAATTGCAGATCGCCAGCCAGCTCATCGACTCCCAGAGCGCGGCCTGGGACCCCACGAAGTACGAGGACACCTACCGGGAGCGCGTCCTCAAGCTGGTGCGGGACAAGGCGAGGGGCAAGGAGATCGTGGCCGAGCCGGAGGCGGAGCCCGCCAAGGTGCACGACCTGATGGAGGCCCTGCGGGCGAGTGTGGAGGCGGCCAAGCAGGGCAAGTCGGCCCCGCGCCGCTCGACGTCCCCGACGGCCGGTCGGAAGCGGACCCCGGCACGAAAGGCATCCTAGGACACCACGATCGAGGCCGGCCCGGAGTACCCGGAGGTCGCCCCCGTGGTCAGGTTGACCAGCCGGCCTCGGAACTGATACGTCCCGGTCCCCCCGTCGGCGAGGAACGTCGTCAGGGGCACCACCTGGGCGCTCAGCCAGTTCGTCCAGTCGAGGTCTCCCGGGCGCTTGATCTGGACGTCGTAGGCGAAACCCACCGGCGCGTGCGCCCCCGCCCACTGCACGGTGAACACGGTGAGGAGGCTCCCCGTGGTGGGCTCCACCACCGGCGGGGCCTTGACGCTGCCCGTCATCCCCGGATGCAGGCTGCACACGTACGAGTAGGTCCCCGCCCCCATGATCACGAAGGCGAACGTCCCCCCCGGCTCGATGGTCCCTGAGTCGAACAGCCCCAGGTCGGAGACGTCGGTGACCGTGTGCAGATGGGTCCCGTCGTTGGTCCACTGCACCGCGGTACCGATGTCATGGTGGTCCGCCAGCACGGGGTCGAAGAGGTCGTCCTGGGCACTGATGTACGTCGTGATCGGCCGGCCGGGGAGATCCGTGAAGGCGTACAGCCCGCCGTCGAGCGAGCCGACGTACACCCAGCCGCCTACCACCGCCGGCGAGGACGGGATCCCACCCCCCATCGCGGTGGTCCCCGAGTCCCACAGCTTCTCCCCCGTGTCGATGTCGAACGCGAACAGCTGGTGGCTGTAGGAGCCCACGTAGACCACCCCGTTCGCCACGGCGGGTGAGGACGTCGAGTAGTCGGCCAGCGGGTGGCTCCACACCAAGGCGCCGGTGGACGCATCGAACGCGAACATCCAGCTGTCCATGGTCGGCGTGAGGCCGCCGGTGCTCACGAACACCGTGTCGCCGAACACGGCGGGCGTCGACTTGATCAGCGCCGTGGTTCCCG
This sequence comes from Actinomycetota bacterium, assembly GCA_046744325.1. Classification (GTDB taxonomy): domain Bacteria; phylum Actinomycetota; class UBA4738; order UBA4738; family UBA4738; genus JBKPBM01. The sequence continues at coordinate 3,120 of JBKPBM010000120.1, forward strand.
CAGGAGACCCGTCGGCCCGCCACACCGGCACTCCTGTCGACGCGTCGTACGCGTACAGGTAGCCGTCGGTCCCTCCGACGTAGACCAGTCCGCCGGAAACCGAAGCCGAGCCCTGAGCGGTCCCTCCACCGCTCAGCGTGGCCGTCCAGAGGACATCACCCGTCTTGGCGTCGTAGGCGATGAAGTCCCCGTTCTCCCAGCCCAGGTACACCACCCCGCCGCTGATGGTGGGAGTGAAGTACGTGTTCGAGAACGTCTGGGCGCTCCATATCAGCGCGTGGGTCACCGTGCTCACCGCCCACAGCGTCCCGAACAGCGGCCCGCCGTTGCCCACCGAGCTGAAGTAGACGATCCCGCCCGCCACCACAGGGCTGCTCTTGATCTGGATGCCGACGTCGAACTTCCACAGCACGCTGCCGGTGGCCGCATCGAGCGCGTAGAGGATGCCGTCCAGGGAGGTCACGTAGACCACCCCGCCCACCACCGCCGGCGAGGCCCGCACCACATCGCCGGTCGTGCGCGACCACAGGACCGTGCCGGCGAGCGCATCCATGGCGTAGACCTTGGCGTCATCCGAGCCGACGTAGGCGACGCCGTTCACCACCGCCGGCGAGGACAGGATCGACCCGCCGGTCATCGTGGACCATCCCACGGTGAGCTGGTCCACGTTCCCCGTCCCGATGATGGACTCGTTGGCCTGGAAGCCGACGTGATCGGGCCCGTAATGGAATTGGGGCCAGTTGGCGACAGCGTCACTCAACAGATCGAACTCCCCTGCTGAGGAACTGGGAGCAGTGAGGGTGGCCAGACCTACAAGCAGGATCAGGGCGAGCGGGACGAGGCGGCGTGAGCGAGGTGACATGGGGGCGCTGTCCTCCGAGGGATGGTTGAGTCCCGCCACCCTATCCGGGGCGGACCCCGGGCCGTCAATCCCGAGTGTCGGGTAGATCCGGGCGTTTGTGAGGTGCTGACCCCTGGCCAGGGCGACCGTTCAGGGGTAGGGTTCTCGGACCGTCCCAGGCCAAGGAGGCCCCCATGCGTGCCCGCCGGTTCCTTCCGCTGCTCACGATCATGGCTCTGTCCTTCACTGCTCTCTCGGCTGGAGCTACGACGGCGCGCCCGCATCGGGCCCCGGCCTCCGCGACCTATCGCGATGTGATCCTGGCGGACGGCCCCATGATGTACTGGCGACTGGGCGAGATCTCGGGGACCATGGCGTTCGACGAGACCGCGAACCACCGCGACGCCGCCTACGTCAACGATCCTCGCCTCGGCCTCCCCGGGGCGATCGCCGACGACCCGAACACGTCGGTCGGGTTCAACGGCTCCAACCAGTACGCGGCCTGGGACCCGGACACTGCCCAGACGGGGTCCTTCAGCGTGGAGGCGTGGATCCGGCTCCGACCAGCGACGCCGACGCTCCTGGACACGTTCGTCAGCTCGCGAACCAAGCTCGCCGAGTACAGCTTCGACCTGAAGGTCCAGAACGTGTCCGGCCTCCCCGAGCTCCACCTCGACGTGGGTGACGGGTTCACCTGGCTGGACACCGGCGCCGTGCCCATTCGGTTCCGATCGGGAGTCTGGTACTACGTCGCCGCCACGGTGACGGGGACCGAAGACGTCCTCTACGTCGATGGCGTCGCGGTGGCCACGTTCACGCATGGGGGCGTCCCGCTGCTGTTCGACCAGGCGCACAAGGTGCAGGTGGGCACCGATATCCGCTACGACGACGAGTGGTTCCATGGCAAGATCGACGAGGTCGCGGTGTACGGCTACGCGCTGTCCTCCGATCAGGTGGCCGCCCACTACCAAGCCGGCATCAGCCCCTGATCGGGTCGAAGGGATTCGAAGGCCGAGAGGTCTTCCGGATGGAGCGGACGACGGGATTCGAACCCGCGACCTCAACCTTGGCAAGGTTGCGCGCTACCAACTGCGCCACGTCCGCGTGAGCCCGATTCTACCAAGGGCGCCCAGGCGCGCGAACGGTGCTCAGGGTCCCGTCGACCCGAACCCGCCCTCCCCGCGTTCTGAGGCCGGCAGGTCCTCGGTCCATTCCGGGTTCACCTCCGCGATCGGCACCACCAGGAGCTGAGCGATCCGGTCTCCCTTGCGGATGGAAACCGCTCGTTCACGATCGAGGTTGACCACCGCGCAGGTCAGCTCGCCCCGGTAGCCGGCGTCGATCAGGCCGGGCGCGTTTGCCATGGTCAGGCCCTGACGAGAGGCCAGTCCCGACCGGGGAAGAACCAGGCCCGCGTGACCGACGGGAATGGCCACCGCCACCCCGATGGGAATCATGGCCCGCTCCCCCGGGCCGACCTCCACGTCGATCGCCGACGCGAGGTCGAGCCCCGCGTCGCCCGCCCTGGCTCGGGCGGGGAGGGCAGCCGCTGGTTCGAGTCGCTTGAACGACAGGATCACCCCGTCACTCGCCGACCGTCCTTGTACACGGCGCTGACGCGATCCGCGAGCTTGGCGAACTCGAAGGGATTCCCGTCCACCAACACCAGGTCCGCGCGCTTGCCCGGCTCGATCGTCCCCAGCTCCCGGTCAAGCCCCATGAGCTCGGCCGCCGTCCGTGTGGTGGCCACCAGGACCTGCTCGGGCGTCATCCCAGCCTCGCTCATCAGCTCGAGCTCTCGCAGGTTCTCGCCGTGGGGAGTGACGCCGCTGTCCGTGCCCATCGCCACCTTCACCCCGGCCTCGACCGCCTTGCGGAACGAGGCCTTGTGGATGTCGATGGTGTCCCAGGCCTTCTGGAGGCTGGCCTCGGGGATCTGCGCACCGTTCTCCGCTGCCGTCAGCACACCCGTCGGCGCAACGAGCGTTGGAACCAGGAACGTCCCCCGGGCCAGCATCAGCTCGATGGCTTCGTCGTCCAGGAACACGCCGTGGTCGATGGAGCGAATCCCGGCACGGATCGCGTTCTTGATCCCCTGATAGCCCTGGGCGTGGGCCATCACCCACCGTCCGGCCGAGGCCGCCTCGCTCACCAGCATCTCCAGCTCGTCCATCGTGAAGTGGGCGTGGCGGGGATCGTCGCGAGGCGAGAGCACCCCGCCGCTGGTGGCCACTTTGATCACGTCCGCCCCGTCCCGGATGAGCTCGCGGACCTTCCGGCGCATCTCCTCCGCCCCGTCGACGATGGTCGGTGGGGATCCAGGCCAGTCGGGGAACAGCGGGGTGTCGGCGCCGCTGGGGAGCCAGGAGTCCCCGTGGCCGCCGGTCTGGCTGATCATCCCGATGGAGATCTGCATGCGCGGGCCCTCGATGAGCCCGCGCTCCACGGCGGTCTTCACCCCCAGATCGGCGCCGCCCGCGTCGCGGATCGTGGTGATCCCGATATCGAGCGTGCGACGTAGGTTGTGCATGGCCTCGTAGAACATCACCGAGAAGGGTTGCTGGAGCAGTTTCCAGATGTCGATGTGACTCACCATGACGTGGGTGTGGCAGTCGAACATCCCGGGCAGGATGGTCTGGCCGGAGACGTCCACCCGCTCGTCGCCGTCCAGCCCAGAGCCCACGTCCCCGATCAGGCCCTCCTCGACGACCACGTCGGCGTCGTAGGGCTTCGTGCCCGTTCCGTCGAAGACCTGCCCTCCGGCGAACACCGTCCTCATCGATGGCTCCCTTCCCCGGTCTCTGGCCGAACGGTATCGCGGTGCGGCCGCTGGCGTCGAGCCGGACCCGGCCGAGATCTCAGCCGGAGATGATCACCGGGGTCCCGAGCGGAACCAGGGGCACGAGCTGATCGATGTCCTCGTTCCTCAGCCGGATGCACCCGTGGCTCTTCGTGTCGCGGATGGAGCTCGGGTCGTTGGTGCCGTGGATCCCGATCACGCCGCCTCCGACCCAGTCGGTGATGGCGTTCGAGTACGCCGACAACCCATAGGCGTAGGTACCGTAGACCGTGTCGGGGGTCGGTGGCCGCATCAGCGAGACCACGTAAAAGCGGCCATCCGGTGTGGGCGTGCTCTCCTTCCCCAGCCCGATCCAGAACCGCTTGACCAGCCGGCATCCGCGCCACAAGGACAGGGTCAAGCTTCGGCGGTCCACGTCGATCCGGTAGGACGTGGCCACGACGCGAAGCGATGCCGCAGGCACGTAGCCCGTGATGCCGTTTGGCCGAAGGGGAAGCAGCGCCCGGTACCACTGGTCGCCATCCGGATCCGTCGCGCGGCCGAGGAGATCGAAGACCTGCGGCGCGCCCTGCGGGTTCACCCGGGAGAACGAATGGATCGGGGCGGCCCGGGGGTCAGGATGAGCGAGGGCGGTGACCGTTGGACGGATCAGCCGTCCGATGAGAGCGGCCGGCGCGCACCCCGACGTCAGTCTCTTCGGGAGTGATCGGGACAGGGCCGTGCCGGCGGGTTGTGCCCCCTCTGCTGCCGGCGCGGCGAATGGTCGCGGGGCGGGACGCTGGGTGACCAGATGGAGCGCTCCCAGACCGACCAGGAGCGCCGCCGCGGCCCCCAGCAGTCCCGTCCCCGACCAGCGAAGGAATCGCACCTACCCCGTGAGACTCGGGGTCCCCGTCACGGGTGTGGCCGGTCCGGCCGTAGCCGCGGCGGATCCACCGGCGCTCCCGCCGGAGCCTCCGCTCCCGCCACCGCCGGAGCCGCCACCGCCACCGCCACCGCTTCCGTGGCCGGGGCAGCGACAGTCGAGGGTGGCCGTGCCGCTGACCACTCCCTCCCAGCCCCGCACGGTGAGACGGAACGCCACCGTGACGGGGGTCCGGCTCATCAGGTGACCCTTGAGGGAGAACCCGAGGTCACCGCTCGATGAGGGGACCCGGAACGCGAGGGTCTTCACCTCACCGTTGATGCTGACCTGCAGCTGGCCGGGCGTTCCCGCTTGGAACCCCTTGAACGCGAACGCCAGGCCGCAGGGCCGCGTTCCCTCGAAGCGCACGTGGCCCTGGCACTGGCCGGCCAGCGCGGAGCCACTGAACGCCAGGACGAAGAACGCGAGGCCCGTGGACAGAAGCATTGTTCTCCTCACTTCGGACTCCTTCCGAAGCAGGGGGCGAACAGACGCAATTGTTCCCAGCTCGGATGGTCGGGCAAACGTTCCTTCAGTCGCTCGCGCTGCTTGACGAGGTGTTTCACATGTCTAGAATCCGCACCAACCCGATTCTCGAGGAGGAGATCGCCCCATGCGCCCCCATCGACCTCGCCTTGTCAGCTCTGTCACCACCATTGCGCTCGCATTGTTCTCGGTCAGCGCGCTCGCATTGCCCTTCATCAATGATGCGGGCGGACGGGGTGACCGGTCGCAACTGCACTCAGGCGCCCTGGTTCGAGCCGGAGGGCTGAGCCTCGAGGTCCCCACCCCTGGACACGGCGTGTGGGCAGCCGCCATCTCCCGCTCCGGTGGCCTGTGGTCGTTTGGCATCTCGACCCTGGCGGACGGGACCGTCGAGATCCACAGAGACGGCGGCGCCTCACCCGGCCAGGGTACGCGCTCCTCGCCGTCGGCCTGCAGCGACTCTGCGTACACCCTGTACTCGACGAAGTGGACCTCCTCGTACAAGTGGTGGTTCCGCGCCTCCACCACCCCGTCGGGGATCAGCCAGGACAGCGCGGCTGGCGCGCTGAAGTCCGCGGCGGGCAACATCACCACCGCGCACAACGACTGTGGACTCTCCGACCAGGTCAGCGCCAGCTACAGCTACAAGGGAACCACGACCAAGGTGGTGAACATCGACAATGGGTCCAACTGCCTGACCGGCGACGGCACCTCCGTGGTCTCCTTCGGGACGCTCAACTCCAGCTACCTCGCCCTGACGTGCTGGTGGACGTCCGGCACGCAGACCACCGAGGCCGACATGAAGATCAACAAGGCCTCGTACTCCTGGTACGTGACCAAGCCATCGGGGTGTTCGAACGAGTACGACATCGAGGACGTCGCCACACACGAGTTCGGACACGCCTTCGGGCTTGGGCACGTGGACGAGGCAACCCACGGCAACCTGACCATGAGCCCGGTCATCGGGGCATGCCAGAATGCCGAGGAGACGCTCGGCCTCGGCGATGTGGACGGGCTGGAGGCGAAGTACTAGGCGTTACCCGTTCGTGGCGACGTCCGGGACCGCTAGGCGACGCCCCGGTCGTTCACGTCGTCGATACGCGTCTGACCTGTGGGTGTCTGCTGGATGTCCTGTCGAACGGTCAACCGACGCCTGACGCCCACCAGCAGGGTGGCTGCCCCGACCACGAAGACGACGATGCCGACGATCAGCAGGATGAGCCCGACAGTGTTGATGTTGAACCCGTTCGTGCTCACCGAGACGGCGAAGTCGAGGATAGCTCCGACCGCGGCGAACACGGCTCCCAGCGCCATCAGTCCAGTGCCAGCGCCTCTGGACATCGTTCCTCCTTCCGGTGTGGTCTCAGGTACTTACCCACCGGCGTGCCCGCATAGACGTCAGCTGCAGCCGCTGGTGGACCCGCACCCCGTGCACACGTAGCACGACCCCGCCGGCTGCATCCGAGCCCCGCACGAGTAGCACAGGGGGGCATCCAGCACCCTGGCATCGGGGCGCTCGACCGGCGTCATGTCGATCAGCCGGGGTTGCTCCCCTTCGGCGTCCCGACCGCTGCCGGACCCGGCCACCTGCGACTCGGCGTACGCCTTGCGCTCCTCGATGCTCTGCACGCCCAGCCCCGATCGCTTGTCGGGGTGGAGGTACTCGAGGGCCAGCCTCCGGAACACGTAGTCGACGATGGAGCTGGCGAACCGGATGTCTGGGTCGTTGGTGATCCCACTCGGCTCGAACCGCATGTTGACGAACTTCCCCGCGAACGCCTCGAGCGGAACCCCGTACTGCAGGCCGAGCGAGACGGCGATGGCGAAGGCGTCCATCACCCCGGACAGGGTGGAGCCCTGCTTCGAGACCTTCAGGAAGATCTCGCCGATGCCGTCGCCGGGATACTCCCCTGCCGTGATGTAGCCCTCGGCGTCGCCCACCGCGAAGGAGATCGTTCGGGCCGGTCGGTTCTGGGGCAGGCGTCGGCGGACCGGCTTGCCGGGAAGCTCGACGTCAGGCTCGGCCTTCCCCGTCTTCTTCCTGTCGGCCGAAAGGGGCTGGGCCACCTTGCAGTTGTCCCGGTAGATGGCCACCGCCTTCAGGCCCAGCCGCCAGCTCTCCACGAACAGCTGCTCGACCTCCTCGACGGTGACGGTCTCGGGCATGTTCACGGTCTTGCTGATGGCCCCGCTGATGAACGGCTGGGCGGCGGCCATCATCCGAACGTGCCCCATGTACTGGATGGCTCGGTCTCCCATGGAGCAGTCGAAGACCGCATGGTGCTCGGGCTTGAGGTGAGGGGCGTCCACCACGCTGTTGTGCTCGGAGATGTAGGCCACGATCCCCTGCCCCTGGTCCTCGGTGTAGCCGAGCTTGCGCAGCGCCCGCGGGACCGTCTGGTTGACGATGCGCATCGTCCCCCCGCCCACGAGCTTCTTGTTCTTCACCAGGGCCAGGTCGGGCTCGATCCCGGTCGTGTCGCAGTCCATCATCAGCCCGATGGTGCCGGTCGGCGCGAGCACGGTGGCCTGGGCGTTTCGGTAGCCGTGCTCCTCGCCCAACGCGATGGCCTCGTCCCAGGCCGTCTTCGCCGCGGACAGCAGCCCCTCGGGCACCAGCTCGGCGTCGATGCCCTCCGCCGCCGAGCGGTGCTTGCGCATCACCCGCAGCATCGCGTCGCGGTTCGGCGAGAACCCGGCGAACGGCCCGGTGATCTCGGCGATGCGCGCGCTGGTCCGGTAGGCCCATCCCGTCATCAGGGCGGTGATCGCCCCCGCCCACGCACGCCCCCCGTCGGAGTCGTAGGGCAGCCCCCGGGCCATCAGCAGCGCGCCGAGGTTCGCGTAGCCCAGGCCCAGCTGTCGGAAGGCCTTCGCGTTGCGCTCGATCTTGCCCGTGGGGTAGCTGGAGTTCCCCACGATGATCTCCTGCGCGGTGAACACCACCTCGACCGCGTGCTTGAACGAGGCGATGTCGAACGTGCCCTCCTCGTCCATGAACGTGAGCAGGTTGAGCGAGGCCAGGTTGCACGCGCTGTTGTCGAGGTGCATGTACTCGCTGCACGGGTTCGATGCGTTGATCCGGCCCGACGCGGGGCAGGTGTGCCAATCGTTCACCGTGGTGTCGTACTGCATCCCGGGGTCCGCGCACTCCCACGCCGCCTGGGCCACCTCGCGCATCACGTCGCGCGTCCGCACCGTCTCGATGGCCTCACCCGTGGTCACGGCCTTGAGCTTCCAGTCGCGGTCGTCCAGATAGGCCTGCATGAACTCGTCGGTCACCCGGATCGAGTTGTTCGCGTTCTGGTACTGCATCGAGTACGCGTCGCGCCCGTCGAGGTCCATGTCGAACCCGGCATCGCGAAGGACCCGGGCCTTGCGCTCCTCGACCGCCTTGCACCAGATGAAGTCCCGGATGTCCGGGTGGTCGACGTTGAGGACGACCATCTTGGCGGCCCGCCGGGTCTTCCCACCCGACTTGATCGTCCCCGCCGAGGCGTCGGCGCCGCGCATGAAGCTGACGGGGCCGCTGGCCGTGCCTCCGCCCGCCAGCGACTCACGGGAGGACCGGATGCCCGACAGGTTCAGCCCGGACCCCGACCCGCCCTTGAAGATCGTCCCCTCCTCGACGTACCAGTTGAGGATGGAGGACATGGTGTCATCGACCGACAGGATGAAGCACGCCGAGCACTGCGGCTTCGGCTCGTGGCCCACGTTGAACCACACGGGCGAGTTGAACGCCGCCTTCTGGGTGACCAGGAGGTGGGTGAGCTCGTCGGCGAACACTCGGGCATCGTCCTCGGTGGCGAAGTAGCCGTCCTTCACGCCCCAGCCGGTGATGGTGTCCACGACCCGCCCGACCATCTGCCGGACGCTGTTCTCGCGCTCGGGCGAGCCGAGGTGACCCCGGAAGTACTTCTGGGCCACGATGTTCGTGGCGTTCTGGGACCAGGTCAGCGGGAACTCCACGCCGCGCTGTTCGAACGCGTTGCCCCCCTCCTTGTCGTTGGGGATGACCGCGTCGCGAACCTCCCAGTCGACCTCGTCGAAGGGATGGACGCCCTCGCGAGTGAAGTGACGCCTGAACGCCACCCCGCGCTGCCGGGATCCGAGATCCCGTTGCTTCGTCGCCACGCCGCCTCCTTCTTGCTGCCGTCGGGGGAAGGCCTGGGGAAACCCTGTGGAGAATCACAGCCGTGTGATTCGAGGCCCGATTCTGCGCCTGACCGGCCGGCCTGTCAAGTCTTCCGGCCCAACCCATTCTCCCAGATGTAGTGCCGTCTGCCCTTCCTCGCGGGTGAGCACCACAAGATATGGTGGCTGGGCCTATCCGGCCCGAGACCGGGCGCCCCGGCGGGCCGTGCCCGCGTCGCGCTTCTGCAGGAGCAGGCCGAGCTCACGTTCGAAGTCCGTGATCTCCTGGAAGTCCTTGTACAC
>JBKPBM010000109.1:0-3870 GCA_046744325.1 Actinomycetota bacterium
GGTCAACATGTACCGGGTCCGGGGACACTTGCTCGCCGACATCGATCCCCTCGGCCCGGGTCGGATCCTGTCGCACCCCGAGCTGGACCCGGCGCACCACGGGCTCTCCGTATGGGATCTGGACCGGGAGTTCTTCGTCGACGACCTTCCGGGTGAGGATCGCCGCCGAAGCCTTCGTTCCGTCCTCGATCTCCTGCGCGACGCCTACTGCGGGACGATCGGGTTCGAGTTCATGCACATCCAGGAGCCCGACCAGAAGCGGTGGATCCAGGAGCGCGTGGAGGGCGTGGAACGGTCACTCTCGGCCGAGGACCAGCGCTTCGTCCTGGAGCGGTTGAACGCGGCCGAGGGCTTCGAGCGATTCCTCCACTCGAAATACGTGGGGCACAAGCGTTTCAGCCTGGAGGGGGCCGAGAGCCTGGTCCCCATGCTCGACGTCCTGCTGGAGGGCGCCGCCGACACTGGGGTCGGGGACGTGGTGATGGGTATGGCCCATCGCGGCCGGCTCAACGTCCTGGTAAACGTGGTGGGCAAGAGCTACGGGCGCGTGTTCCGCGAGTTCGAGGGCGACCTCGACCCCGAGTCGGTGCAGGGCTCGGGCGACGTGAAGTATCACGTCGGGGCGATGGGGAAGTACACCACTCGGGCCGGCCAGACCATCACCGTGGACCTGGCGTCGAACCCCTCCCATCTGGAGGCGGTCGACCCGGTGGTGGAGGGGATGGCTCGGGCGATGCAGGACGAACGCTACGGGCAGGACCGGACGAAGGTCCTCCCGGTGCTGATCCACGGCGACGCCGCCTTCGCGGGCGAGGGCGTCGTCGCCGAGACCCTCGGCCTCTCCGCCCTCCCCGGCTTCACCACCGGAGGGACCGTGCACATCGTGGTGAACAACCAGCTGGGCTTCACCACCGCGCCCACGGCCGGGCGCTCGTCCGTCTACGCCACCGACATCTCCAAGATGGTCCAGGCCCCGATCTTCCACGTCAACGGCGACGACCCCGAGGCCTGTGTGTGGATCACGCGGATGGCTCTGGGCTTCCGCCAGGAGTTCCACAAGGACGTGGTGATCGACCTGGTGTGCTACCGGCGTTACGGCCACAACGAGGGCGACGATCCCAGCTACACCCAGCCGCTGATGTACCGGAAGATCGACCAGCACCGCAGCGTCCGGAAGCTGTTCATGGAGGCGCTGGTCAACCGGGGCGACATCACGTTGGAGCAAGCGGAGGCCGCGCTTGAGGACTACCGGAAGCACCTCGACGAGGCGTTCGAGGCGACGAAGGAGAGCTCACCACCCGCCGGCGCGGAACGACGGCGGCTGCAGCCAATCGGCGTGCTCCCGTCGGTCGAGACCGGTGTCGATCGGGCCACACTGGACCGGATCCTCGAGCGGGTTACCACCTGGCCGGAGGACTTCATCCCTCACCCCAAGCTGGCGAAACAGCTGGAGCGGCGCCGTGACCTCCTGGCAAACGACCAGGCCGACTGGGCGCTGGGGGAGGCCCTGGCGTTCGGATCGCTGGTGCTGGAGGGCGTGCCCGTTCGGGTGACCGGCCAGGACGTCCGGCGGGGAACGTTCAGCCAGCGCCACGCCGTGCTGGTCGATCACGAGACCGATCGGAAATTCTACCCGCTGGCCAACCTCGATCCGAATCAGGCGGCGTTCCTCATCTACGACTCCCCCCTGAACGAGTTCGCCTCCCTCGGGTTCGAGTACGGCGAGAGCGTGGTGGCCAAGGACGCCCTGGTGGCGTGGGAGGCGCAGTTCGGGGACTTCGCCAACGAGGCCCAGGTGGTGATCGACCAGTTCATCGCGTCGGCCGAGGACAAGTGGGGGCAGACCAGCGGGCTGGTGCTGCTGCTGCCCCACGGGTTCGAGGGGCAGGGCCCCGAGCATTCGAGCGCCCGGATCGAACGGTTCCTCCAGCTCGCCGCCGAGGACAACATCCAGGTCGTGGTGCCCTCCACGCCCGCCCAGTACTTCCACGTGCTGCGCCGGCAGGTCCTGCGGGACCTCCGCAAGCCCCTGGTGGTGATCACCCCCAAGTCGCTCCTGCGCCTGCCCGCCGCGCGGAGCCGGACCGAGGAGTTCGAGCACGGGCACTTCCATGAGGTCCTCCCGGACGCCGAGGCGAAGGGCGGTCAGGTCAGGACTCTGGTGCTGGCCTCGGGCAAGGTCGTGTACGACCTGCTCGCGCACCGGCAGGCCAAGGGCCTCGAGGACGTTGCCGTCGCCCGCCTCGAGCAGCTCTATCCCTTCCCCCAGGAGCAGGTCCTGCAGGTCCTGCAGTCGCACGCGAACGTTCGGGAGGTCCGGTGGGTGCAGGAGGAGCCGGAGAACATGGGCGCCTACCACTTCGTCCATCGGCTGCTGCACCGCGCCCTCCCGGATGGGATCACCCTCACCCATGTGGCCAGGCCGGAGAGCGGCAGCCCCGCGACCGGGAGTGCGACGGTGCACGAGCGCGAGCAACAGGCGCTGGTCGAGGCGGCCTTCGAGAGCGGGTAGCGCGGAGCCGTCGACGGACATGGCCCTCGTCCAACTCCTCACCGCCCTCGACTCACGCGAGGACGCCCTCGCCCTGGCCTACGCGACCGTCGACGCGAGGCTCGCCGCGTGCGCCCAGGTCCTGGGCCCCATCACCAGCGTGTACCGCTGGGAGGGCGAGGTGCAGGAGGCCGAGGAGTTCCTCTGCCTGATCAAGACGCCGTCGGAGCGCCTGGACGAGCTGATGGCGTTCGTCCGGGACGGCCATCCCTACGACACCCCCGAGCTCACCGTGGTGGAGTCGCTCTTCACGGACCCGCGCTACCTGGAGTGGGCCCAGAAGATGACAATTGAGTGACGCCGGAGATGAGCCGGTCGACGTGGTCGACGAGCATGACCGGGTGATCGGCACCGTCACCCGTCGCGAGGTCCGGGAGCACAACCTCCTGCATCGCGCCGTCTACGTCCTGGTCCGAACCTCCTTTGGCGCCGTCCACGTCCATCGGCGGACCGAGACCAAGGACATCTACCCTGGGTTGTTCGACCTGTTCGCCGGCGGGGTCGTGGCGAGCGGCGAGGACTACGAGGACGCCGCCCGGCGGGAGCTGGCCGAGGAGCTGGGCATCGAGGGCTCCGAGATCCGCCCCGTGCTGCGCGGACGATTCGACGGCGAGCTCGAACGGGTGTGGCTGGCCCTGTTCGAGTGCGAGTGGGACGGCCCGGTCTCACCCCAGGAGGAGGAGGTCGCCTGGACAGGTGTGGTCACGCTGGATGAGCTCTGCCGCCTGATCGGGACCGAGTGGACGGTGCCCGAGGACAGTCTCGAAGTATTCCGGCGGTGGGAGGCGGCGACCGAGCAGGGTCAGCTGCCGGGCGAGCCGGAGACCTTGACCCAGCCGTAGAAGGGGAAGGCCTGGTCCGTGGAGGTGGTGACCAGGCGACCGCCGCTCTCCGGCGTCACCGGAGGGCCGGTGAGCGGGTCGTAGCAGTCGACCACCGGGTCGCGCTCGACGGCGGGGACGAACGACGGCGGCACCTGCTCCTCGATCAGCTTCTTGATGTCCAGGTTCGTGTTGCCGGTGGCCGCCTCGGCCTGGGCCGTGAGCGCGTCCCAGGGATCGACGCAGTCCTTCCGAACCGGGTCCACGGGCGTGTACGCCTTCCCCAGGCTGGTCTGGAACCGGACGCAGCCGGTGTCCTTGTTGGTGGTGGTACTCACGCCGACGCCGGGCCGGACGGAGAAGTGGTAGGAGACGTTCAGAGCCCCGCCCGATGCGCCGCCCGGCGCGCAGACGAACCAGGGCAACGGCTCCTTGGTGTTGGCCCCCTCCATCATGTGGGCCTCGATGCGATCCAGGCAGCAGAACGGCGGCGCTCCC
>JBKPBM010000097.1:0-8470 GCA_046744325.1 Actinomycetota bacterium
ACCCAGTGTTCCACTGCATGGCCACTTCGACTTCGCTGCGGTCGCGGGACTCATCGAAGTGGATGACCCTGTTGTGCAGTGCCTCCTTGCCCCGCGACAGGTGCCGGACGAAGTCCGCCAACCCTCCGCTGGCCTTGAACACATGCTTGACCGCGGGAGTCTCCCGCTCGTCGGACAGGGCGATCTCGACGCCCCGCACGAGGAACGATTGCTCCTGCAGCCGCTCGAGCAGCACGTCGCGCTTGAACACGGTCTCCTCGAAGATCTCGGAGTCGGGCCAGAACGTGACGATGGTGCCGGTCCTGGACGAGGGCTAGACCCGCGCCAGCGTGCTCCTGGGCACCCCACGTTCGTACCCCTGACGCCAGACGCGGCCGTCCCGGGCCACCTCGACCACGAGGCGGCTGGACAGGGCGTTGACCACGGAAACGCCCACGCCGTGCAGGCCGCCGGCCACCGCGTACGACTTCTGGTCGAACTTCCCACCGGCATGAAGCGTGGTCAGTACGACCTCCACGGCGGGCTTTCGATCCCTCCGCCCGGGGATGGGTCCAACCGGGATGCCCCGGCCGTTGTCGACCACCCGACAGCCTCCATCCGGGAGCAGCTGGACCACGATGCGTGAGCAGAATCCGCCCAGGGCCTCGTCGATCGAGTTGTCCACCACCTCGTACACGAGGTGGTGAAGCCCCCTCGGCCCGGTGCTTCCGATGTACATGCCGGGGCGGCGGCGGACCGGATCCAGCCCTTCCAGGACGGTGATGTCCTTGGCCGTGTACGTGGCCTCGATGCGTTCGGTCGACACGCGGTTACCTCCGCCGGACGCCATTGACGAGGCGCCCGCCGCTCAAGGAAGGTCCCATTCGATGGGGGGAGACAAGCCAGCCAATTATACCATCGGAATTGGCCATGGGACGGACAGAATCGGCTAGGCGTTCGGCCCGCTGTCGAGCACCACCCTGACCTCCCGGACGGCCCGTTCTCCCAGGATCTCGTTGGCCCGCTCCGCCACCGAGGCGGCCAGGAACCGCAGCTGGGCCGCCCACCCGGCCGAGCTCACCCGAACGGTCAGCACCCCTGCGTCGAGCCGCACCGGCGCGCTCTCGGCGGCGAGCCGCTCCCCCACCGCCTCGCTCCACCGACGGCCCAACCGGCCCAGGGCCAGGCCCCCCTGGAGCGGCCGGGCCGCCCCCAGCTGGTCCAGGATGCTTCCCAGTGCCTCCGGCTCGGGGGCCCTGGCCCGACGCTCACGTGGCATCCGCGATCGCCTCCCACCGGCCCTGCGGCGCTCTGTCCTGGGGTCGGACCTCCCCTCCGCGGACGTTCCACAGGGTGGAGCCGGGCAGCGCCTGCGCCGGATCCGGCACGGCGATCACCACCTGACCCCGATCGCGGAGCCCCTCGGACACCCGCCGGCGACGCTCGGGATCGAACCCCGAAAAGGGATCGTCCAGGAACAGGACCGGGCGCTCCCCCACCGCCGCGGCCACCGCATCCGCCAGGGCCAGCCGAAGCGACAGGGCCACCCCCCACGCCTCGCCATGTGAGGCGAAGCCCCTGGCGGCCAGGCGTTCCACGGTGAGACCGAGGTCGTCCCGGTGTGGCCCGACCAGCGTGGTTCGGCGCACCAGCTCGTCCCCGCGCCGGGCCGCGAGCTGGGCGCGGAACGCCCTGGCCGTCTTCCCGAGCGCGTGGTCGGCTCCCTCCGCATCGTCGCGCACCACCGATGGCCGGTACTGGATGGTCAATGGCTGGCCGGGAAGGCCCGACATCGTCCGGAACTCCTGAGCTGACCTGGCCGAGACCTCCCCCACGGCCGCCTCCCGCAGGTCGGTGAGCTCCGCGCCCAGGGCCACCAGCTCCGCATCCCACCCCTCCAGGCCGGGAGGCCCTCCGCCGCCGGTCCAGTCCTTCAGCAGGCGATTGCGCTGGCGGAGCGCCCGTTCGTACGCGGTGGCCACCCCTTCCCGGGCCGGCCACAGCGCCGCCACGGCCTGATCCATGAAGCGACGGCGCTCCGCCGGGTCGCCCTGCACGATGGCCAGGTCGTCGGGGGCGCTGAACACCGCGCGGAGCATCTGGCGAAGGTCCCGCCGGCGACGCACCGGCGACCGGTTCACCTGCACCCGGTTGGTTCCTCCGGCCCGAACCTCCACCTCGATCAGCAGGCGGCCATCCCCGCTCTCGGCCTCCGCCCGAAGAAACGCCGACGGGACCCCCGTCCTGACCAGGGGAAGATCGCCGGTCACGCGAGGGGAGGCCAGCGAGCACAGGTAGTACATGGCCTCGAGCAGGTTCGTCTTGCCCTGTCCGTTGGGACCGAGCACCGACGTCGCGCCCGGCGGGACCTCGAGCATCGCCGCCCGGTAGTTCCGGAAGTCCCTGATCTCGATCCAGACCAGCCGCACCGGGGAAGGGTACCCGGGACGCTACCCGACAGGAGCGGGCAGGCGTACGGGCATAGCCAGGTACAGGAACGCCTCGCCATCGCCCTTGATCACCGCGGGCTTCAGCCCGTCGCGAACCTCCAGCACCACCCGCTCGCCCACCGCGCCGCTCAGGCCGTCGACCAGGTACGAAGGGTTGAACGCGGCAGTGAGGTCCTCGCCCTCGAACTGGGCCTCCACCACCTCGACGGCCCCGCCGAGATCCGGCGAGGACGAGGACAGCCTGACCCCGAGCGCGTTGAACTCGAGCTTGACCGGGGAGCTCTCCCGGGCCAGGAGCCCCACCCGGCGGACCGCGTCGATCAGCCTGGTCCGGGGCGCGCTCAGGCGATTCTCGTACCGTTCGGGCAGGAGCTGCCGATAGTTGGGGAACTCGCCCTCGATCAATCGCGAGGTCAGCGTCAGCAAGCCGGTCTTGAACGCCACCTGGCCTTGGTCCACGAACAGCTCGGCCTCACCCTTCTCGTCCCCAGACGCCGCGCGGCCCACCTCCGCCAGTGCTCGTTCGGGGACCAGCGCCTTCGCCTCGCCCTCG
This sequence comes from Actinomycetota bacterium, assembly GCA_046744325.1. GTDB lineage: Bacteria > Actinomycetota > UBA4738 > UBA4738 > UBA4738 > JBKPBM01. The sequence goes on from JBKPBM010000097.1 coordinate 2,983, forward strand.
GCCGTGGCCGTCACCTCGCGAAGGGCCAGCCGGTACGAGTCGGTGGCGACCATGGTCACGCCCTCGCGGCTGATCTCGAGGAGAACGCCGGTGAGGATGGGGCGGGCCTCGTCCCGCGAGGCAGCCCGCGCCACCTGCTGGATCCCCTCGGCGAGCTCGGACGCCTTCACGGTGACCCGGATCCCGGCCGGTTCCTGCAGTGCCGGGAAGTCCTCCGCCGGGAGACACCGGATGGTCCCCTCGTAGGCGTTGCAGACGATCCGGGCCTGTCCGCCCTCCGCCTCGACGTCGACCGGGGCGGGATCGAAGCTCTTGACCATATCGGCCAGCAGCCGCGCGGGCACCAGGGCGACGCCCTCCCGTTGGACCTGGACCTCCAGGCTCAGCCGCACGGAGACCTCCAGGTCGGTGGTGGCCAGGACCAGCTGGTCACCGGACGCGTTCATCAAGACACCGGCCAGCGCCGGGATCCCGGGGCGTGAGGAAACGGCGCGCTGGACGGTCTGCAGGGCATCGGAGAACGCATCTCGATCACACCTGAACTTCACTGCCTGCCTCCTCCTGTCGTGATGGATCTTCAACCCCGTAGTGCTAGGGGGTGGGGAAAGGTGCAACGCCGGCACGTCGTCCCAGCCTAGCGCCTGGGTACGACACCGCCGGAGGTGTGCACGGGCGGTGGGATCCGCGGCGAAGGGTCACGGCCGCGGCAGGATGCCTCCCGCGATGTCGCCGGCTGTGCACCGGGATTCCACAGGAGCATCGCTCAGCCATTGCGACTCCGTTCGCGGATCCGCTTGGTGAGCTCCTGGACCTGCCGGAACGTGCTTCCCCGATCGGGCATCAGGGCCTCGATCTTCTTGATCCCGTGCAGCGCGGTGGTGTGGTCGCGCTCGAACTGCTCGCCGATCTTGATCAGCGACAGGCCCGTGAGCTCGCGCAGCAGGTACATGGCCACGTGCCGCGCGGTGGTCAGCGGCCGCGAACGGCTCTTCGACATGAGGTCGGCCGGCTGCAGCCCGAAGTAGCCGGCCGTCTCCTCAAGGATCATGGCCGGCAGGATCTCGTGCCCGCTCTCCGGGATGAGGTCCTCGAGGGCATGCTGCGCCAGGGACAGGTCCGCCGGCGCCCGGGACAGCGAGGCCCACGCCGCGACGCGGAGCAGCGCCCCCTCCAGCTCGCGGATGTTGTGCTCGAACTTCGAGGCGATGAAATGCAGCACGTCATCGGGGACGGAGATGCGGTCGTGCATCGCCCGGAGCTGCAGGATGGCGATGCGGGTCTCCAGGTCGGGAGGCTGCACGTCCACCACCAGACCCGAGCGGAATCGGCTGCGCAGGCGCTCCTCGATCCCACCCAGATCCTGCGGCGGGCGGTCGCTGGCGATGACGATCTGACGTTCGTGCTGATGGAGGTGATTGAACGTGTGGAAGAACTCGGTCTGCGTCTCCTCGGCTCGGGCCAGGAACTGCACGTCGTCCAGGAGCAGGACGTCGACATCCCGGTACTGGCGTTGGAACTGATAGCCCCGGCGTTCGCGAACCGATTTGATGAATTCGGTCACGAAGCTCTCGGAGGTCACGTACCGCGAACGGGTCCGAGGAGACAGGGCCCACATGTGGTTGGCGATGGCGAACAGCAGATGGGTCTTGCCCAGCCCCACGCCCCCGTAAATGAAGACGGGGTTGTAGGCCTTGGAGGGAGGCGCTTCCGCGACGGCGAGCGCGGCGGCGTGGGCGAACTTGTTGCTCGCCCCAGGGACGAACGTATCGAAGGTGTACCGGTCCGGGAATGGCGATGTCTGCTCCAGGGTGGCCTGCCGTGGAGCGCCCCGGGCAGGCGTGGGACCGCCCGAGGCGGGGGCGGTGACCAGGGTGCCCGGGGCCTGCTCCAGCAGGCTCGCCTGCAACACGGGGCTCCGGTCTTCTTCGGTGGGGCCCAGGGGAGGAGCCGACCGGATCCGGACCTTGGCGGAGGGCCCGAGCACGCCCTGGGCGGAGACCGTGATGAGGTCCATGTAGTGGCCCGCCAGCCACTTCTTGACGTACGCGCTGGGGGCCAGGAGCTCGAGGGTGTCGCCCCGCAGCTCCCCGGGAGCGAGCTCGGCGAACCACAGCCGGAAGGAAGCCTCGGAGAGCTGCCGGCGAGCGCCCTCCATGACGGCGGCGCACGCGGCGGTGGCGGGGGGCTCAGCCGGAGATCCGGATGGCAGTTCGGCAGTAGAGGGCATCGTTATCCACAGTCGCTATCCACAGATGTGGAAAAGGGCGGTCCCGCCCGGGGGAAGGGGGTCGCGGCGGGCTCAACATGCGAAGCGCGGCGGATTATAGCCCTGCGGTCTCCGGTGGCGCCAAGGGCGTCGGGGGGTCTTGACGACCTTTTTCCCCTCACTCGACGCGGGATGGCCCCTGCGCACGGTCGGTATACTCACCCGGCTGTCCTGGGACCGGGTCGGGGACCATCCAGGGCGCGCGACTCGGGAGCGGTGCCGTGAAGCAGACCTATCAACCGAACAACAGGAAGCGGAAGAAGACGCACGGGTTCAGGCTCCGCATGCGCACCCGCGCGGGGCGCGCCATCCTGGCCCGCCGGCGGGAGAAAGGCCGGTCGCGGATCTCCGCCTGACCCGTCTTGTCTCACCGAGAGGATCGCTTGCTGAACCGTGCCCAGACGGCCCCCATGTCCAACGCGGGAGTGACCGACATTCCCGGTGCGATGTCTGAGCCCGGACGGGTGGAGGCGCTGCGCCGCGGGTCTGACTTCAGGACCGTCGTCCGGGATGGGATCCGTCTCTCGGGAAGGCGGATGGTACTGTACGTTCTCGCCTCTGAGCAGGGGGTTCGTGTCGGCTTCGCCGTCGGAAGGGCCACCGGCGGGGCGGTCCGGAGAAACCGGGTTCGCCGCCAGCTCAAGGAGGCCTGGCGGACCCTCGAACGTAAGGTCCAGCAGGCGTGCGACGTGGTGATCGTGGCCCGGCCGAGCACCGAAGGCCTGCGGACGCAGGAGCTGAGGACGGAGATGGAGGGACTGTTGGCCTCTTCGGGGGCGCTTGGATGAGCCGCCGAACGGGGATTCGGCTGGCGCTGTGGCGAGCCGGCATGCCCATGCGCCTTGTCCTCCTGGGGGGGATCCGGCTGTACCGGCTCACGCTCGGTCATGTGGTGGGGGGGCACTGCCGGTTCCATCCCACGTGCTCGACGTACGCGGAGGCGGCCGTGGCCACGCTGGGCGCCACGCGCGGTGGAGCGCTGGCCCTGTGGCGGGTCCTGCGATGCTCCCCCCTGTCCCGGGGAGGGGTCGACCACCCGCCGCGCCCGGGGTTCAAGCCCCGATCGAGTGATGACGTCATACCTCGCGGCGGCCAGCTCGCAGCGGCCGGGGTCCTCACCGGGTCAGGCAGTCACCAGTGATCGCCATCGCCTGGTGGCAATCGATCCTGAACGCCCTGGGGGCCGTCCTGGCCGCCCTGTACAACCTGGTCCCCAATTACGGGGTGGCCATCATCCTGCTCACCATCGCCATCCGGATCGTCCTGCTCCCCCTGGGGATCAAGCAGATCCGTTCGATGCAGGCGATGCAGGTCATCCAACCGAAGCTGAAGCAGATCCAGCAGAAGTACAAGGGCAACCGCCAGAAGATCCAGGAAGAGCAGATGGCGCTGTACAAGCAGTACGGCGTGAATCCGCTGGGCGGATGCCTCCCCCTCCTGCTGCAGTTCCCGGTCCTGATCGCGCTCTACGGCGTGCTTCAGTTCCCGAAGGGCCTGCCGCACATCCCGCACAGCAACGCGAACCCCGCGATCGGGGTCCCACAGGACAGCCGGCTCTACGTGGACATCGTCCATCAGAAGGTCTCGTTCCTCGGGGCGAACCTGGTGTGCTCGGCGCAGGAGGCCGGACAGCAGGTGAAGGTGGACCAGAAACGGTCGCACGTCCCGGACGCCCCTAAGGTGTTGGACTGCGGCAAGGGGGCCGCCTCTCGCATCCCCTACTACGGGTTCGCGCTGGTGATGATCGCCACCACGTACTACCAGCAACGACAGATGCAGAAGGCGCAGCCGCCCGGCGCCAGCTCCCAGCAGCAAGCGCTGACGAAGGTGATGCCGCTGCTGTTCGGTGTGTGGGGGTTCCTGTTCCCCGCAGGCCTGGTCATCTACTGGACCACCACCAACCTCATCCAGATCGGCCAGCAGCACTTCATGTTGCCCAAGAAGGGGTCCGGCGAGGAGCCGGAAGCGGCCAGGGGGGCGGCGGGGGACGGGAGGGGCTCTGGGAAGGCCGGTCCGCGGACGTCAAGGCCACAGAGGGGCCCGGCCGGCGGCTCCGCGCGCCAGGGGAGGCCGGGGGGCTCTGGGGCGAGGCCCATCGGTGCCGGCGGCACCAAGGGTGCTAGGTCCGGGAGGCCGGATGGGTCCAAGGGTGGGGACGGCCGCGGTGGCAAGGGAGGGGAAGGACGCAACGAGGGCAAGGCCGGAGGCGGTTCCGGAGGGGGCGGACAGGGCCGGTCACCCGGAGGACGAGATGGAGGAGATCGAAAGAAGCGCCGCAAGCGTTGAGGAGGCGATCGAGGCAGCGCTCGGGGAGCTGGGTCTGTCCGAGCAGGAGGCGCGCATCGAGATCGTGCAGGAGCCTCGGTCCGGATTCCTCGGCTTGAGCTCACAGCCTGCGGTGGTTCGTGTCCGGCCTTTGGACGTGGCCGGTCCCGAAGGGGGCCTCGAGGAGCAGGAGGATGCGGCCGTTCAATACGTGACGGGGCTGGTCGAGGTATTGGGGCTTGAAGCGGACGTCGACCTGGGCTCGGATCAGGGCGTGTCGTATGTCGAGATCTGGCCAGGCGAGGGATCGGAAGATGGAGGAGTGCTGATCGGCAGGCGTGGGCACACCCTCGATGCGATCCAGGAGCTCCTCCGGGCCTACGTCCAGAGGGAGACGGGTGCCCGTTGCCAGGTGATGGTCGACGTGGAGGACTATCGGAAACGGCAGCGCTCGCGCATCATGCGCCAGGCGCAGGAGGTTGCCCGAAGGGTCCGCAAATCTGGTCGGGCCGAAGCCCTCGAGCCCATGAAATCCTACGAGCGCAAGATCGTCCATGACGTCGTGGGCTCCATGGGGGGGCTCGAGACCTCCAGCGAGGGGGAGGATCCCGAGCGCCGTGTGGTCATCCGCAAGGTCCGATAGGCGCTCCTGCCTCCGAGGTTTCACGTGAAACATGAAACTTCGGACGTCCGCGCGATACGTGAGGCCGCGGGCGGGCGCCTGGTCACCTACGAACGTCTCCTCGTGGATCGGGCGATCCCACTGGGCCTGATCGCCGCCGGCGACGCTGACGCGGTGAGGAGCCGACACATCGACGACTGTCTCCGGGCCGATGCCTGCCTGCCATCGAGGTCCGTGCGGATCATTGACGTGGGGTCGGGCGCCGGCCTGCCCGGGATCCCCTTGGCCATCGCCCGGCCGGACTGCGACGTTCTGCTGGTCGAGGCGAAGGCTCG
>JBKPBM010000364.1:0-4702 GCA_046744325.1 Actinomycetota bacterium
CGAGATCAAGACCGCAATCAAGCGGCTCGCACCCGAGAACGACGTCGTCATCGTCGAGATCGGCGGCACGGTCGGCGACATCGAATCCCTGCCGTTCCTCGAGGCCGTCCGCCAGCTGCGCAACGAGATCGGCCGCGACCACTGCGCGTTCGTCCACGTCTCGCTGGTGCCGTTCATCGGGCCCACCGGCGAGCTCAAGACCAAGCCCACCCAGCACTCGGTCCGGGAATTGCGGTCCATCGGTATCCAGCCCGACGTGATCGTGTGCCGGTCCGACCGCCCCATCGGGCGCAATCTGAAGGAGAAGATCTCGCTGCTGTGCGACGTGCCCGTGTCCGGGGTGATCTCGGCGGTGGACGCCGAGTCGATCTACGAGGTTCCTCTCGTCCTGCACAAGGAGCGCCTGGACGCTTACCTGGCGCACTTCCTCAGGCTCCCCGAGGACGAGCCCGACCTCTCGGAGTGGAAGGCGCTGGTCGAGCGGGTGCACCACGCTGCCACTCCGGTGAACGTGTCGATCGTGGGGAAGTACGTGACCCTGAAGGACGCGTACCTCTCGGTGATCGAGGCCCTCAAGCACGGCGGCTTCCACCACGGCGCGAAGGTCAACCTGACCTGGATCGCCTCCGACGAGTTGACCGCCGGCGGCGTGGAAGAGGTCCTCGGGCGGGCCGACGGGATCCTGGTGCCCGGAGGGTTCGGCATCAGAGGGGTCGAGGGCAAGGTGGCGGCCATCCGGTTCGCCCGCGAACGCCGCATCCCGTACCTCGGGTTGTGTCTGGGCCTGCAGTGCGCCGTGGTCGAGTTCGCCCGGAACGTGTGCGGGCTGGCCGAGGCGAACTCCAGCGAGTGGAACCCGCAGACCCCTCACCCCGTCATCGACCTGCTGCCCGAGCAGCACGGCGTGGTGGACATGGGAGCGACGATGCGCCTGGGCGCCTATCCGTGCGACATCGAGCCGGGGACGCTGGCCGAGCGCGTCTACGGCGAGGCGCAGATCTCCGAGCGCCACCGCCACCGCTACGAGGTCAACCCGGTGTACCACCAGGCGCTCCAGGAGCACGGCATGGTGCTCTCGGGCATGTCGCCCGACCGGCGCCTGGTCGAGATCATCGAGCTGCCCAGCCACCCCTACTTCATCGCCGGGCAGTTCCATCCCGAGCTGAAGTCCCGTCCCACCCGGCCCCATCCGTTGTTCCGGGACTTCGTCGGCGCGGCACTGGCCCGGCGCGAGGGGGCCGAGGCCGAGCCGGTCGCGGTCACCCGCTGAGGCCCGATCGTTCCGGCGAGCCGGTGCAACCCACGTCCCGCCGCGATGTCTTCCACGGAAAGTTGATCCGGGTCGAGGTGCAGTCCTGGCCGGCCGGAGAGCGCGAGGTCGTCCACCACCCCGGCGCCTGCGCCGTCGTCGCGATGACCCCCGATGGCCACGTGGTGCTGGTCCGGCAGAGGCGCGAAGCGGTGGGGGAGGAGTTGCTGGAGATCCCGGCCGGGATCCTCGACGTGGATGGCGAGGACTCGGCGAGGTGCGCGGCCCGGGAGCTGCTCGAGGAGACGGGCCACCGCGCGTCCGATCTCGAGCCGCTGACGAGCATCTACACCTCGCCGGGGTTCGCCGACGAGCGCATCGACATCTTCCTCGCTCGTGACGTCCGCCTCGTCGACGGGGCTCGTGTGGAGGACGGCGTGGAGGTGGTCCGGATGGCGTTCGGGGATGCGGTGGCGGCCACGCGGGACGGCCGGATCCGCGACGCGAAGTCCTGCGTCGGCCTCCTGGCGGCGGCTATGCTGAACCGCCCGCCGACCGCCGCAGGAGGGGCTCCGTGATCCTCGTCGCACCCACGCTCTCGCCGCCGTGACGGCACCGATCGACGGCCAGGTCTCGAGGTTCCTGGACTTCCTATCCGTCGAGCGGGGGCTCTCCACCAACACGCTCGACGCCTACCGCCGGGACCTCCATCGCTACCGGACCTTCCTTGCCTCGAAGGGGATCGACGACGCGATCCGTGCCGGTGAGGCGGACATCGCTGGGTTCGTGGCCCACCTGTCCGCGTCGGAGTTCGCCGACGGCCGTCGATATCGACCCTCGTCGGTGGGGCGGCGGCTGGCCGCGGTTCGATCCCTGCACCGGTTCCTCCTGCGGGAGGAAGACGCGGGCGAGGATCCCAGCCGCGACGTCCCCAGGCCGAAGGTGCCGCGCACCCTCCCCCGGGCGATCCCCTTCGGCGAGGTCTCGGCGATCCTGGAGGGGGCCGGCACCGGCGCCGATCCGGACGACGCCGTGCGGGCGCTCCGGGACCGGGCCATCCTGGAGACGCTGTACGGCTCGGGGTTGCGCATCTCCGAGCTGGTGGGATTGGACGTCGACGACGTCGATCTGCAGGAGGGGAGCGTCCGCGTGGTGGGCAAGGGGTCGAAGGAGCGGATCGTTCCATTGGGCCGATACGGGGTGGCGGCGGTGTCGTCGTACCTGACCCGGTCGCGACCCTCGCTGGCCACCGTGCGAACCGGCCCCGCCCTGTTCCTCAACCGACGGGGCGGCCGCCTCACCCGTCAGGGAGCGGCCGGCGTCCTCAAAACGGCGGTGCGGCGGGCGGGGGTGACGGCGCGAGTCACCCCGCACACGCTCCGGCACTCGTTCGCCACGCACCTGCTCGAAGGAGGGGCGGACATCCGTGTGGTGCAGGAGCTCCTGGGCCACGCGGTGCTGTCGACCACGCAGATCTACACGCTCGTCACCGGGGATCGCCTGCGCGAGGAGTACTTCTCGGCGCACCCCCGTGCCCGGTTCGCCCGCGAGCCCGTGCCGGAGCGGAAGGGCGCCTGAGCGATGCCCACCTGGACGGACCTCGAGCATGCGCTGCTGATCGTGTGCGATTCCTTCGGGGTGGGGGAGGCGCCCGACGCGGCCGCCTACGGCGACGAGGGGTCGAACACGTTGGGCCACGTGGCCGAGCACGTCGGAGGGCTGGCGGCGCCGAACCTCGAGCGTCTGGGCCTGGGGTGTCTGACATCGATGAAGGGACTGGCATGCGACGGCGACGCCGGCTCGGCGCATGGCCGGCTCCGGGAGCGCTCGCCGGGGAAGGACACCACCACCGGCCACTGGGAGATGGCGGGGATTGTGCTGGACCGGCCGTTCCCCACCTACCCCGGTGGCTTCCCTCCCGAGGTCATCGAGCCGTTCGAGCGCGGGATCGGACGGGAGGTCCTGGGGAACGTGGCGGCGTCGGGCACGGAGATCATCGAGCAGCTCGGCGAGGAGCATGTCCGAACCGGTCGGCCCATCGTGTACACCAGCGCCGACTCGGTGTTCCAGGTGGCGTGCCACATCGAGGTGGTGCCGCTGGAGACGCTCTATGACTGGTGCCGGGTGGCGCGAGGGATCTTGACCGGGGATCACCGCGTGGGCCGGGTCATCGCCCGGCCGTTCGCGGGAGCGCCGGGTGCGTTCGTCCGCACGCCCGACCGCCGGGACTTCTCCGTCCCGCCGCCCCGACCGACCGTCCTCGAGCGGCTCGTCGAGTCGGGGGTGACGGTGTACGGGGTCGGCAAGATCCGCGACATCTTCGACGGGCAGGGCCTGTCCCAGTTCCGGTACTCGCGGTCGAACGACGACGGGGTGGACATCACCGTGGAGTACCTTCGCCGGCCCGGTCGCTCGCTGGTGGTGACCAACCTGGTGGACTTCGACTCGAAGTACGGGCACCGCAACGACCCCGAGGGGTACGCCGCGTGCGTGGAGGCCTTCGACCGGCGGCTGCCGGAGCTGATCGAGGCCGTGGACGGCGGGTTGCTGTTCATCACCGGGGACCATGGGTGCGACCCGACGACGGTTCCCTCCACCGACCACTCGCGCGAGCTCACGCCCCTGCTGGTCCATGGAACCCGGCGCACCGAGCCGGTGGATCTCGGGACGCGGTCGCCGTTCGGGGACCTCGGGGCGACCCTGGCCGAGGTGTTCGGGGCGTCCTTCGACGGACTCGCCGGCGCCAGTTTCGCCGCGGAGCTCACGACGTGAGCCAGGATGGCCTGACGGACCCGCGCGACGTGGTGGCGGCAAAGCGAGATGGACGGGAGCTTCGCCCCGACGAGCTGCGGGCGTTCGTCCTGGGGTATGCGAGGAGGGAGATACCGGACTACGTGGCCGCCGCGTTCCTGATGGCGGCATACCTGCAAGGGCTGTCGGAGCGGGAGACCGCCGACCTCACCCGAGCGATGATCGACTCGGGCGAGACCCTGGCCTTGGAGGAGATGGGGCGTCACACCGTTGACAAGCACTCCACCGGGGGGGTGAGCGACGGGGTGACGCTGGTGTTCGCCCCGCTGGCCGCGTCGCTGGGGCTGGCGGTGGCCAAGCTCTCCGGACGCGGGCTCGGGCACACGGGGGGCACGCTGGACAAGCTCGAGGCAATCCCGGGGCTCCGGACGGATCTCACGCCCGAGGAGATGCGTCGTCAGGTCGAAGCGGTGGGGTGCGCGGTGGCCGCCCAGACCGCGAACCTGGTCCCGGCCGACGGGGCCCTCTACGCCCTGCGTGACGCCACGGCGACGGTGGCCAGCATCCCGCTGATCGCCGCGAGCGTGATGTCGAAGAAGCTGGCCGTGCAGACCGACCTGATCCTGCTCGACGTGAAGGCCGGCAGTGGCGCGTTCATGAAGACGCCGCGGGCGGCACGCGCCCTGGCCGCGGGGGGGGGGG
>JBKPBM010000342.1:0-4263 GCA_046744325.1 Actinomycetota bacterium
GAGAAGGACCACTTCCAGACCCCCGAGGAGGCCCTGGAGGATATCTACCGGAAGCTTCGTCCCGGTGAGCCTCCCACGGCGGACTCGGCGCGGACCCTGCTGGAGAACCTGTTCTTCAACGCCAAGCGCTACGACCTGGCCAAGGTGGGCCGCTACAAGCTTGGCAAGAAGCTCGGCGAGACCTCCGACCTGGCCCGCAAGCAGCTCAAGGCGAAGTTCGAGGCGCTCAAGGAGAAGGATCACCCGGACAAGAAGGACTGGGAGCAGCCCCGGTGGCGGGTGTTCGCCGAGCCGGTGGGGGGAGAGAAGGACCGGTTCGCCCCACCGTTCAAGGGCGTCCTCTCGTTCGAGGACATCACCAAGACCGTGCAATACCTGGTCAAGCTGCACGCCGGCGAGGAGGGCTACGAGGTGGACGACATCGACCACTTCGGCAACCGCCGGATCCGCAGCGTCGGCGAGTTGATCCAGAACCAGGTCCGGCTCGGTTTGACCCGGATGGAGCGCGTGGTCCGCGAGCGCATGACCACCCAGGACGTCGAGGCCATCACTCCCCAGACGCTGATCAACATCCGGCCGGTGGTGGCGGCGATCAAGGAGTTCTTCGGGACCTCGCAGCTCAGCCAGTTCATGGACCAGACCAACCCGCTCGCCGGCCTGACCCACAAGCGCCGGCTCTCGGCGCTCGGTCCGGGCGGGCTCTCCCGCGAGCGCGCGGGGTTCGAGGTCCGCGACGTCCACCCCTCGCACTACGGGCGGATGTGCCCGATCGAGACGCCGGAGGGCCCGAACATCGGCCTGATCGGTTCGCTGTCCAGCTACGGGCGGATCAACGAGTTCGGCTTCATCGAGACCCCATACCGCAAGGTGGAGCGCGGCCGGGTCACCGATCAGATCGACTACCTCACCGCGGACGAGGAGGACCGGCACATCATCGCCCAGGCCAACACCCCGATCGACGGGCGTGGGAAGTTCACCGAGGACCACATCCTCTGCCGGCGCAAGGGGGGCGAGGTTGACTACGTGATGCCGGCCGAGGTCGACTACATGGACGTCAGCCCCAAGCAGATCGTCTCGGTGGCGGCCGCCCTGATCCCGTTCCTCGAGCACGACGACGCGAACCGGGCCCTGATGGGCGCCAACATGCAGCGCCAGGCGGTGCCGCTGCTTCGAGCCGAGGCGCCGCTGATCGGCACCGGCGTCGAGTTCCGCGCGGCCGTGGATGCGGGCGACGTGATCATCGCCGACGAGGCGGGGGTGGTCGAGGAGGTCGGCGGGTCCGACAGCCGGGGCGACGTGGAGGCGGCCCAGGAGATCGTCATCCGGACGGCCAAGGGCGAGCTGAAGACGCACAGGCTGCTCAAGTTCCGCCGGTCGAACCAGGGAACGTGCATCACCCAGAAGCCGATCGTGCGCATCGGCGACCGGGTGAAGAAGGGGCAGGTGATCGCCGACGGTCCATCCACCGAGAACGGCGAGCTGGCCCTGGGCCGGAACCTGCTGGTGGCGTTCATGCCGTGGGAGGGGCACAACTACGAGGACGCCATCGTCCTGTCCGAGCGCCTGGTCAAGGACGACGAGCTCACCTCGATCCACATCGAGGAGCACGAGGTCGACGCCCGTGACACCAAGCTGGGTCCCGAGGAGATCACCCGGGACATCCCCAACGTCTCCGAGGAGATCCTGAAGGATCTCGACGAGCGGGGGATCGTGCGGATCGGGGCGGAGGTGAACCCGGGCGACTACCTGGTGGGCAAGGTGACCCCGAAGGGGGAGACCGAGCTCACCCCGGAGGAGCGGCTGCTGCGGGCCATCTTCGGGGAGAAGGCCCGTGAGGTCCGGGACACCTCGCTCAAGATGCGCCACGGCGAGACCGGCAAGGTCATCGGAGTCCGGGTGTTCAGCCGGGACGCCGGCGACGAGCTGGCCCCTGGGGTCAACGAGCTGGTCCGAGTGTACGTGGCCCAGAAGCGCAAGATCTCCGACGGCGACAAGCTTGCCGGGCGCCATGGGAACAAGGGCGTGATCGCCAAGATCCTGCCCGAGGAGGACATGCCGTTCCTGCCCGACGGCACACCGGTCGACATCGTGCTGAACCCGCTGGGCGTGCCGTCCCGGATGAACCTGGGGCAGGTGCTCGAGGCCCACCTGGGCTGGGCGGCCAAGGTCGGTTGGACCGGCGCCGGCGCCGGTGGCGCTGCCGCCGACGCACAGGAGGGCCACGCCCAGGCCCACTGGTCCCGCCAGGCGGCCATGCACATCGCATCGCCCGTGTTCGACGGGGCCCGCGAGAACGAGATCCTCGAGGCATTGGGCTCGGCCAACTCGGTCACCGAGGACGGGATCCGCCTGGTCAACGAGGTGGGCAAGGCTCAGCTCTTCGACGGCCGGACCGGCGAGCCCTACGACGTACCGGTTACCGTCGGCTATGTCTACATCCTGAAGCTGCTGCACCTCGTGGACGACAAGATCCACGCACGCTCGACCGGACCGTACTCCATGATCACCCAGCAGCCGCTGGGCGGGAAAGCCCAGTTCGGGGGGCAGCGGTTCGGTGAGATGGAGGTGTGGGCCCTCGAAGCCTACGGGGCGGCCTATGCCCTCCAGGAGCTGCTGACGATCAAGTCGGACGATGTCCTCGGCCGGGTGAAGGTCTACGAGGCCATCGTCAAGGGCGAGAACATCCCCGAGCCCGGGATCCCCGAGTCCTTCAAGGTGCTCATCAAGGAGATGCAGTCTCTGTGCCTGAACGTCGAGGTGCTCTCGGCGGAGGGCAAGGAGATCGAGATGCGTGAGACCGACGAGGACGTGTTCCGGGCGGCCGAGGAGCTGGGCATCGACCTCAGCCGGCGCGAACCGGCAGGGGCGGACTTTGACTGATCTTCCAATCATCGGCAGGCGAGTGGTGAAGGGAGCGTGGGCCTGAGTGCTCGACGTGAACTACTTCGATGAACTGCGGATCGGGCTGGCCACGGCCGACCAGATCCGGGCGTGGTCCAACGGCGAGGTCAAGAAGCCCGAGACCATCAACTACCGGACGCTCAAGCCCGAGAAGGATGGCCTGTTCTGCGAGCGGATCTTCGGGCCGACGCGGGACTGGGAGTGCCACTGTGGCAAGTACAAGCGCGTCCGGTTCAAGGGCATCATCTGCGAGCGCTGCGGGGTCGAGATCACCCGGTCCAAGGTGCGTCGCGACCGCATGGGGCACATCGAGCTCGCCGCCCCGGTCACCCACATCTGGTACTTCAAGGGCGTCCCCAGCCGGCTCGGCTACCTGCTCGACCTCGCGCCGAAGGACCTGGAGAAGGTCATCTACTTCGCCGCGTACATCATCACCCGGGTCGACGCGGACCGGCGGCACCGGGATGTGCCGGAGATCGAACATGACCTTGACACGGAGAAGCGCCAGATCGACATGCAGCGAGACCAGGCCATCTCCAAGCGGCTGGCCGAGCTGGAGGACCGGCTTCGCGACATGGAGGGCGAGGGCGCCAAGGGGGCCCAGCTCTCCGCGGCCCGTCGCGAGGCGCAGCGGGACGTGGAGCGGCTGACCGATCAGGCTCGCCAGGAGGCCCAGCATCTGGACGACGTGCTGTCGGCGTTCAAGAACCTCTCGGTCAAGCAGCTCGTGGCCGACGACAGCGTGTACCGCTCGCTGCGGGAGCGCTTCGGCGACTACTTCGAGGGCGGCATGGGCGCCGAGGCCATCAAGCGCCTGCTCATGGACCTCGACCTGGAGGGCGAGTCCGAGTTCCTCCATGAGCAGATCAAGACGGCCAAGGGCACTCGCCGGCAGAAGGCCATCAAGCGCCTGAAGGTGGTCAGCCACTTCATCGGGACCAAGAACTCGCCGCTGGGCATGGTGCTGGACGCGGTCCCGGTGATCCCTCCGGACCTCCGCCCGATGGTCCAGCTGGATGGCGGCCGGTTCGCCACCAGCGACCTCAACGACCTGTACCGCCGGGTGATCAATCGGAACAACCGGCTGAAGCGCCTGCTCGACCTGCAGGCCCCCGAGATCATCGTGAACAACGAGAAGCGCATGCTCCAGGAGGCCGTGGACGCCCTGTTCGACAACGGCCGTCGCGGCCGTCCGGTGACGGGACCGGGCAACCGTCCCCTCAAGTCGCTCTCCGACATGTTGAAGGGCAAGCAGGGTCGCTTCCGGCAGAACCTGCTGGGCAAGCGCGTCGACTATTCTGGCCGGTCGGTCATCGTGGTGGGCCCGCGCCTCAAGCTCCACCAGTGTGGGCTGCCCAAGGA
>JBKPBM010000242.1:0-4120 GCA_046744325.1 Actinomycetota bacterium
GTCGTGACGTGATCCCGCCCCGCCAGCTCGACGAGGCTCATCGTTGGCTCGCGTCCACCGCGAAGATGGTGTCGCCTCCGAAGACGAGCGGCGAGTCCGGCTGAAGCTGCCGGGCTCTCTCCAGGAACGCGCGGAACCGCGGATCGTCGTCGTGCTCGGAGTGCTCGGCCATCCCGGGTACTTCGACGAACAGGGTGTAGTGGCGGACGCCCTCCTTCTTCTCGGACCCGAACTCGACCCGAGCCAGGCGCGCGGTCAGGAACTTCCCTGCCTGGGCGTAGTCGCGCCAGATCGGCAGCTCCTCGGCCTCGAACAGCCGCTCGAACTCCTCGGCTTGCTCCTCGCGGATCGACAGCACGATCACGTTGGCCTGGGTCATCGACGCCTCCAGCTCTCGAACAGCAAGCCTAGACCGGCGGGACTCCGTGGCGGCGCCGGGAGAACGACCGGTCCTTGGTCCGGGCCTGCGCGAGCCGACGGATCAGCTCACCGCGGAGGTCGTCGGGCTGCACGATCGCGTCGACGACGTTCTCGGACGCCAGGTGCATGATGTCGATGTCCTCGTCGTATTCCCGTCGCTTCTCCGCGACGTATGCCGCACGCTCCTCCGGATCCTCGATGGCCTGGATCTTGTTGAAGTACACCGCGTTCACCGCGGGCTCCGGACCCATGACCGCGATCCGGGCCGTGGGCAGAGCGATGGTGGCGTCGGGTTCGAACCCAGGGCCGGCCATCGCATACAGGCCGGCGCCGTACGCCTTGCGCACGACCACGCAGAGCTTGGGAACGGTGGCCTCCGACACCGCGGTGATCAGCTTGGCCCCGTGGCGGATTATGCCCTGGCGCTCGACGGCACGGCCGATCATGAAGCCAGGCACGTCGGCCAGGAAGATCAGCGGGATGTTGAACGCGTCGCACAGCCACACGAACCGGGCCACCTTGTCCGAGGAGTCCACGAACAGCACGCCGCCCAGGTGAGCCGGCTGGTTGGCCACGATCCCCACGGCCTCCCCGTCAAGCCTGGCCAGGCCACAGATGACCTCGCGGGCGAACTCGGGCTTGATCTCGAACAACGAGTCCTCGTCGACCAGCCCCGCCACCAGCGCGTACATGTCGAACGCCTTCGACTCGTCCTCGGGCACCAGGCCGGCCAGCGATCCGCGAAAGGCGGGCGGGCGACCCTCGATCCTCGCCGGGGCGTCGCGGTAGCTCTGCGGGAAGTACGCCAGGTAGGCCCGGGCGGCTTCGATGGCCGCCTTGTCGTCGGGGACGCAGAGGTCGCCGCAGCCGCTGACCTCGCAGTGCATCCGCGCGCCTCCCATCTCCTCCAGCGTCACCTTCTCCCCGATGACCTCCTCGGCCATCCGCGGCGACCCCAGATACATCGACGCGTTCTTCTCCACCATGAACACGACGTCGCAGAAGGCGGGGATGTAGGCGCCCCCCGCCGCGGAGGGGCCGAACAGGCAGCACACCTGGGGGATCCTGCCGGATGCCTGGACCTGGTTGTAGAAGATCTTGCCGGCCCCGCGGCGCCCCGGGAACAGGTCCACCTGGCGGTCGATGCGTGCCCCGGCGGAGTCCACCAGGTACACGATGGGAAGCTCCCGACGGCGGGCCAGCTCGATGATCCGGATGATCTTCTCCACGGTGGGCGGGCCCCACGACCCCGCCTTCACCGTGGGGTCGTTGGCCATGACCGCGACCGGCCGCCCGTGGATCTCGCCCACCCCGGTGACCACCCCGTCGGCCGGGAGATCCCCGGCCAGGGCGCTCACCAGCAGCCCCTCCTCGGCGAAGCGGTCGGCGTCGTCCAGCAGCAGGTGCAGGCGCTCCCGGACGAACAGCTTCCCCTGCTCGGCCAGCTTCTGGTGGTACTTGGGCGCGCCGCCCCTCCGGGCCTGCTCGATGGCGTCGGCGATGGCCTCGGGCGGGCCGCGATCCTGGGTCACGAGGGGAAGTCTAGCCGTGGCGGCGATCCTGCTCGCGCTCAGTGACCGCCTGGGCTCCCACTAGCTTCACGGAGGGCTCCTGAGTCGCAGCCTGCGGCTTGCGCCTGACACCCAGACCGATCCCAGCGTCGCCACGACGATCAGGAGCGCCACCACGCCCGCACCCACGGGCCGCCGGCTCCGGCCGCCTCGACTGGAGCCCCCTGGCACGATCGTGTCAAGGCTCAGTGCCGGTCTCCGGCCTAGAGGCATTGCTCATGTTGCAGAACTGGATCGTGACCATGCAGGGCAGACGCGAATGTCCTCCGAACGAAGCGAGCCTGTCAAGGTCATGGACAGCCTGTTTGCTCGAGGCGGCCCCGAGGCGGTAGCGTCATCGAAGCTTCCCCAGGAAAGGAGCGACCATGGCCCATCCCAACGAAGAGGTCGCCCGGAGCGCCACGGAGGCCCTGTCCAAGCGGGACATGGAGGCCTTCATGGCCCTGCACGCCGACGACGCCGTCCTGCACTTCCCCGGCCGAGGGCCGATGGCAGGCGACCACAAGGGCAAGGAGGGGATGGCGCACCTGTTCCAGCGCCAGATGGAGATGCTCGATGCCCCGCCGGAGATCGAGAACCACGACATCCTGGCGAACGACGACCACGCGGTGGTGCTGAACACCACACGGGCGAGCCTCGGGGGCCGAACGCTCGAACAGCAGCAGGTGGTGGTGATGCACATCGAGGGTGACAAGATCAGCGAGGTGTGGTTGCACTTCTCCGATCAGCAGGCCATGGACGAGCTCGCCTCGTCCTGACTCAGCGACAGACTCCCGGACGCGACGAGCCCTCGCGCCCCGATCGGCGCGAGGGCTCGTGGTTCGAGCAGGTCCTTCAGGAGCGGCGGGCGCGCCCGAGAACCGTGAAGAACGCGGCCACCAGCCCGACCAGGACGATGGCCAGGGCGACGATGCCGCCGGTTGCCATTGCGATCACGTGAGCTCTCCTCCTCTCATGCTCAGAAGTGGATTCCAAGGAAGCTCTCCAGGAACCGGATGACGCCCGGTCCGAGGATGGCCACGAACATGGCCGGCAGGATGCAGAAGATCAGTGGGAACAGCAGCTTGACCGGCACGCGCTGGGCGCGCTCCTCGGCCAGCTGGCGCCGCTTGATTCGCATCTCCTTCGACTGCGCCCGAAGCACGCTGGCAACGCTCACTCCGAACACGTCGGCCTGGATCATCGCCAGGATGAACCCGTTCAGCTCATCGACATCCGTGCGCTCGCCGAGGTGCCGGAAGGCGTCGACGCGACTGACGCCGATCTGCATCTCCTGGAGCATCCGGCTGATCTCCTGCGACAGCGCCCCGGGCACGTTGCCCCGGACCTGGGCCAGCGCGGCGTCGAACCCCAGCCCCGCCTCGACGCTGATCGTCAGCAGGTCGATGGTGTCCGGCAGGGCCTTGCGGATCTCCTCCTGGCGATGGATCACGCGCTGCCCCAGCCCGGCTCCCGGCAGCAGGTAGCCGAACGCGGCGAGGAAGGCCCCCGCCCCGAACATCAGGGAGCCGGACAGCCCACCGAGCTTGGCCAGGGCCAGGCCGGCCACCCCACCGCCCAGCGTCCCGAAGATCTTGAACGCCGCAACCTTCTCGGCATCCATGCCCTCGGGGCTGCCGGCCAGCACCAGCTTGTGGGCGATCCGCCGGCGCATGTCGGCGGGGGTCACCCGACGAGCCGCCGCGCCCAGGCCGGAGACGAAGGGCTTCAGCACCCGGTCCATGAACGGCTCGGACAGCTGCTGTTCCCGAAGGTCCGTGGGGGCCGGCGTCACCTGGGACTCCAGGATCTCCACGGTTCGCCGACGCCCCGCCAGCGCACTCTCCACGGCGAAGCCCCCCAGCACGATGGCGGCGAACATCGCCACCAGCGCCACGGGCAGGAGCAGCTCAAACATCGATGTCCACCACCTTTCTGGCCCAGACGATCCCGACCGCCATGAGCGCTCCCGCCGTGCCCAGCATGATCCAGCCGAGCCGGGTGGTGAACAGCACGTTCATGTAGCCGGGGTTGATCTTCATGATGTAGAGCACGATCAGGAAGGGCAGCGCCACCAGGATCTTGATGGACAGCCGGCCCTCGGCCGATAGCACCCGGACCTGACGACGCAGGACCTGACGCTCCCGGAT
>JBKPBM010000341.1:0-2457 GCA_046744325.1 Actinomycetota bacterium
GTGTAGATGACCGGCCCCAACCGGTAGCTCTTCGGTCCCGCGGCGATGTCCTCGGGCCGCAACCCCTCGACCAAGAGGCGGTGGTCCTTCGCCGCGTAGAGCCACACCGCGTTGAACATCAGGGCCAGCGCGATCATCACGATGCCGTAGGAGAGCGCGGCGACCCGGACCGAGCTCTCGCTCCGGATGTAGTCCCCGACCATCGCCGTCACGAATGGGACGAACGACACCACCATCAGGAACGCCACGTTCAACATCAGGAACGTGTGGGTGGTGCGTTCGATCAGCTTGAACATGCGGTGGTGGTTGACCCAGATCACGCCGATGGTCAGGAAGCTGGTCACGTACGCGGCGTAGGCAGGCCACAGATGGATGAGTGCCTGCCCCAGCCGGCCCTCGGCGTGCTGGGGGACGTGCACCTCCAGGATCAGGAGCGTGATCGCCACGGCCATGACACCGTCGGCGAACGTCTCCAGCCGGCTGGTGTCCGACTGCCCCTCGGCCCGGCGACCCCGCCGCTCGGTCATGGGAGCTGCAACGCCGCCGCCGGTTAGCTTTCTTCCTCGCGCTTCTGCTCGGCGATGACCTTCTCGGCGATGTGCGCGGGGACCTCCTCGTAGTGGTCGAAGCTCATGGTGAACGTGGCCCGGCCCTGGGTCATCGAGCGAAGCTCGATCGCGTAGCGCGTCATCTCGGACTGGGGCACGAGGGCCTTGATCCGCTGCTTGCCCGCACCGCTCGACTCCATGCCGAGGATGCGCCCGCGCTTGGAGTTGAAGTCGCCGATGATGTCGCCCGTGTAGGCCTCGGGCGCCAGCACCTCGACCTTCACGATCGGCTCCAGCAAACTGATCCCCGCCTTGGCCGCGGCGTCCTTGAGGGCCAGGGCACCGGCGATCTGGAAGGCCATGTCGCTGGAGTCCACGGGGTGGAACTTCCCGTCGACCAGGGTGACCCGGATGTCCACCATGGGGTTCTTGGTGACCACCCCGTCGGTCATCGTCTTGACGATGCCCTTCTCCACCGATGGGATGAACTGGTTGGGGATGGATCCGCCGAAGATCTTGTCGACGTACTCGAAGCCCTGGCCGCGGGGGAGCGGTTCGACCTCGATGTTGCAGATGGCGTACTGGCCGTGCCCACCCGACTGCTTGACGTGGCGCCCCAGGGCCTTGACCGGGGCCTTGATCGTCTCTTTGTAGGGCACCTTGGCCGGATGGGTCACCACGTCCACCCCGAACTTGCGCTTCATCCGCTCGACCATGGTGTCCACGTGGGCCTCGCCCATCCCGTACATCACGGTCTCGTGGGTCTCCTCCGAGCGCTCCACCCGCAGGGTGGGGTCGTCCTCCTGGATGCGGTGCAGGGCGGTGGACAGCTTGTCCTCGTCGCCCTTGGTCTTCGGCTCGATGGCGATGGCCAGGAGCGGCTCCGGGAGATCGATGGGGGGCAGCGTGACGGGGTCGGACTTCGTGGAGAACGTGTCTCCGGTGGTGGTGTGGGCGAGTTTCGCGACGGCGCCGATGTCCCCCGTGGGCACCTCGCCGACGGTCTCGTGCTCCTTGCCTCGGATGGTGAACAGCTGGCCCACCCGCTCGTCGGTGGCCTTCGTCGAGTTGTAGATGGACGAGTCCGGGCGAACCTTCCCGCCGAAGACCCGGAACAGGTTGATCCGTCCCACGTAGGGGTCCGAGACGGTCTTGAACACCAGCGCCCTGAGCGGCCCGTTGGCGTCGGACGACACCTCCTTCGAGTCCCCCGACTTCGAGACGGCCGTCACCGGTGGACGATCGAGCGGGGAGGGAAAGGCCTCGGCCATGAAGGTGGCCAGCCGGTCGACGCCGATCGTCCGGTCGGCCGCCGTCACCAGGACGGGAGCGAAGCGCGCCTGGGCCAGCCCCGCCTTCACCCCGCGCACGATCTCCTCGGAGGACAGCTCGCCCTCCTCCAGGTACTTCTCCAGCAGGGCGTCGTCGGCCTCGGCGACGGCCTCGGCCAGGCGCTCGCGGTAGGGCTCGGCCTTGGCCGCGAGATCGTCGGGCCACTCGCCCTCTGTCCCCTTCGGCCCGCCGTCGTATCGATAGGCCCGCCGCCCCAGGAGGTCCAGGACCCCGGCGACGTCGTGCTCTTCGCCGATGGGGAGCTGGACCGGCGCCACCTGGGTCCCGAACGCCGAGATCAACCCGTCCAGGGTGCGTTCGAACGACGCCCGCTCGCGGTCAAGCTTGTTGATCACGATGGCCCGAGGGAGCCCGGCCTCCGCGGCGAGCTCCCACGCCATCTCCGTCTGCACCTCGACGCCGTCCACCGCCGAGACCACGAACAGGCAGGCGTCCGCCGCCCGGAGCGCACCATGAACGTCGCCGATGAAGTCCGCGTACCCGGGGGCGTCCAGGATGTTGATCTTCACGCCGTTCCACTCGACCGGGAGCAGCGAGAGCGACACGCTGATGCCTC
>JBKPBM010000023.1:0-6802 GCA_046744325.1 Actinomycetota bacterium
CTACTACCTGACCATCGCCAATCCCAGGCCGGTCAAGGACCAGCAGATCTCCCGGTTCTCCTCGGCCGACGAGGCGCTCATGGCGCTGGATGCCGGCAAGGTGGACCTGCACGACATCGTCAAGGTTCGGCTCCCCAGGAAGGCCCTCCCCCCGGAGTTCACCCTGGACCAGTCGGGGGGAGAGGCCAACGGGCACCGCATCGCGCTGATGGAGACGACCGTGGGGCGGGTGATCTTCAACGAGTCCTTCCCTCTGGACTTCGAGTTCATCAACCACCACGTCCAGAAGGGCGACATCGCCGCCATCGTCGACCAGTGCGTGAGCCGGTTCGACAAGGCCACGGTCGAGCACATCCTGGACAACCTCAAGCAGCTCGGATTCCACTACTCGACCAGGGCGGGGGTGACCATCGGGGTCGACGACGTGCAGACCCCGAAGGAGAAGGCGCGCATCCTCGACCAGCACGAGAAGCGGGCCGAGAAGATCGAGCAGCAGTACCGCCGGGGCATCATCACCGACGAGGAGCGCCGGCAGGAGCTGATCCAGATCTGGACCGAGGCCACCGACGAGGTGAAGGACGCCATGGAGGCGAACTTCACCGAGCGCAACCCGATCTACATGATGGCCTACTCGGGAGCGCGCGGGAACATCATGCAGATCCGGCAGATCGCCGGCATGCGTGGCCTGGTGGCGAACCCGAAGGGGGAGATCATCCCTCGACCGATCAAGGCGAACTTCCGCGAGGGCCTGTCGGTGCTGGAGTACTTCATCTCCACGCACGGTGCTCGGAAGGGCCTGGCCGACACCGCCCTTCGGACCGCCGACTCCGGCTACCTGACCCGGCGGCTCGTGGACGTGGCCCAGGAGGTCATCATCCGCGAGGAGGACTGCGGCACCGACCGCGGCCTGCCGGTCCGGGTGGCCAGCCGGACGCCGGACGGACGCGTCGAGGCGGTGACCAAGACGGTGCTCGACACCAAGGTCTTCGGGCGGGTGATGGCGGAGGACGTCAAGGCCGGCCGGACCACCGCCGTGGCCCGGGGGACCCTGATCGGGGACGCCGAGCAGCGGGCGGTGGCCGAGTCCGGGGCCGAGATCGTCTATGTCCGATCCCCACTGACGTGTGAGGCCGTGGTCGGGCTGTGTCAGGCGTGCTACGGGCGGAACATGGCCACCGGGCGGATGGTGGACATCGGCGAGTCCGTCGGGATCATCGCCGCCCAGTCGATCGGCGAGCCGGGGACCCAGCTGACCATGCGGACCTTCCACACCGGTGGTGTGGCGGGCGAGGACATCACGCACGGCCTGCCTCGAGTGGTCGAGCTGTTCGAGGCGCGCCGGCCCAAGGGCGAGGCGCAGATCACCGAGCTGTCCGGGACGGTGGCCATCGAGGACGACGACGACAAGAAGGTCCGCCGCATCACCGTGAGCTCCGAGGACGACGACCAGGCGGTTCAGTACGCAGTGTCGATGCGGGCCCGGCTGGCCGTCTCCGACGGAGACCGGGTGGAGGTGGGGCAGCAGCTGACCGAGGGGTCGGTGAACCCGCACGAGAAGCTCCGGGTGGAGGGCGTGCAGTCGCTGCAGCTGTTCCAGGTGGACGAGGTCCAGTCGGTGTACCGATCTCAGGGCGTGACCATCCACGACAAGCACATCGAGGTGATCATTCGCCAGATGCTCCGCAAGGTGCACATCATCGAGCCCGGGGACACCGAGTTCCTCCCCGGCGAGCTCGTGGACCGCAAGCGCTTCGAGGAGACCAACTCCCAGGTGGTCGAGAACGGCGGCGAGCCGGCGTCGGCCCGCCCCATCCTCATGGGCATCACCAAGGCGTCGCTGGCCACCGACTCGTGGCTGGCCGCGGCGTCCTTCCAGGAGACCACCCGGGTCCTGACCGAGGCGGCGATCAGCGCCAAGTCCGACCCCCTGCTGGGGCTGAAGGAAAACGTCATCATCGGCAAGCTGATCCCGGCCGGAACCGGCATGGGGCGCTACCGGAACATCGCCGTACGGATCGCGCCGGAGGCCATGCCGGAATGGTGGCTGGCCCGACAGCGCGAGCTGGCGGAGGCGCGGGAGGCCGGGGTGGAGGCCGCCATGGGCCCGCTGGGGACGATGACCCGCGAGGAGGCCGAGCAGGCACTGGGTGGTGGCTTCAGCGCCCTGGACGAGTAGCTGGATCTGAAGGGGGCAGCGGCTGCTGCCCCCCGGGTCCTCTGATGTGCGCTAGATCACACCATCCGCGCCCGATCGTGCTGTAAGGTTCCATCCCCACGAGCATGTAGGAGGACGTGAGCTGTGAGCGACGTGAGCACGAAGATTCGCGACTTCATCCAGAGCGAGATCATGTACGAGGACCCCTTGGCGAGCCTCGGCGACGACACTCCATTGCTGGGCTCGGTGATGGATTCGCTGGGACTCATGCAGCTCGTGGCCTTCCTCGAGGAGGAGTTCGACGTCGAGATCGACGACGCCGACGTCACTGTGGACAACTTCCGGACCGTCGGCGACATCGAGCGCCTCATCTCCCAGAAGGTCGAGGTGGGTTGAGGACGGGGACCCCGAGCCTCATCGAATGGGTCACGCCGGAGCAGGCTGAGTTCTACGAGAACGTTCTGGCGTTCGCGAGGACGCTTCCGCAGGACGCGCGGGATCGAGACCGGACCGAGACCTTCTCCCGGGACGCGTGGGACCGATGCGGCGAGTTCGGCATCCAGGGCATGCCCGCCCCCGTGGAGTTCGGCGGCGGCGGGGCGGACGTGGTCACCACCATGCTCGGCCTGGAAGCGCTCGGATACGGCTGCACGGACGCGGGGTTGGTGTTCACGATCAATGCCCACATGTGGACCAGCGTGGTCCCGCTGTGGCACTACGGGACCCCGGACCAGCAGGCGCAGTGGCTGGCCGCGTTGGTCTCCGGTCGGTTCATCGGGTGCCACACCATCACCGAGCCCGGGGCGGGCTCCGACGCGTTCGGCATGAAGGCGACCGCCGTGCGCGTGGATCGGGGGTGGGCCCTGAACGGGGCCAAGACGTTCATCACCAATGCCCCTGTGGCCGACCTGTTCATCGTGTTCGCCAGGAGCGGCGAGGGCATCGGACCGTTCGGCATCAGCGTGTTCCTGGTGCCGAGGGATACGCCCGGGCTCACGGTCGGGTCCCCCCTGGAGAAGATGGGCCTGCGCACCTCGCCGATGGCCGAGGTGTTCCTGGACGACTGCGTCGTCCCCCCGCAGGCGATGCTCGGGCATGAGGGGCAGGGCGGCGAGCTCTTCCAGTCCTCGATGCGTTGGGAGCGTGCGTGCATCATGTCGAGCCAGGTCGGGGTGATGCGGCGGACGCTGGATGCCTGCGTGACGTACGCTCGCGAACGCCGCCAGTTCGGCAAGCCGATCGCCAAGTTCGAGTCGGTGGCCGACAAGATCGCCGATATGAAGATCGCCATCGACGCGTCCCGGGGGCTGGTCCTGCGGGTAGGCTGGTTGATGGACCAGGGCCGCGACGCCATGCTCGAGGCCGCGGTGGCCAAGACGTTCGTCAGCGAGGCCGCCGTCCGGACCCATCTCGATGCCGTCCAGGTGTTCGGGGGCTACGGCTACATGACCGAATACGAGATCGAACGTGGTCTTCGCGACGCGGTCGGGGGCACGCTCTATTCGGGGACATCAGAGATCCAGCGGCGCGTGATCGCCCGCGGACTGGGCCTGTAGACGCGGGGAGGTCGAAACCGATGGCCCATCTGCTGCACCAGCTGATGAGCGAGGCCGCTCGGGCACACCCGGATCGGGAGGCCGTGCGCTGCCGGGGAGCATCACTGAGCTACCGTGAGCTGGACCGAGCCTCCAGTGGGGTCGCTCGCTCGCTCATCGGGGCCGGCGTGCAGCGCGGGGACCGGGTGGCCATCCTGCTCCCCAAGCGGGTGGAGACGCTGGCCTGCCTGTACGGCGTGCTCAAGGCCGGCGCGGCGTACGTGCCCCTCGATCCGAAGGCCCCGGTGGCCCGCGGGGCGATGGTGGCCGCGGACTGCACCGTCAAGGCGATCATCACCACCACCGCGCGCCTCCCCGGCATCACCTCGGCCCTCGATGAGGCGGGGCATCGGCCCGGGTTCGCCCTCGTTCTCGACGACGACGGATCGGACGCAGCCGCCCGGGAGCCGGATCCGGCGATCCCGACCCAGACGTACGCTGCGGCGACCGCGAACCACTCGGCGTCCGACCCCTCCGTGCCGGCCATCGAGAACGATCTCGCCTACATCCTGTACACCTCTGGATCGACCGGGGTCCCCAAGGGGGTCATGCTCACCCACCGGAACGCCCTCACGTTCGTGGAGTGGTCGGCTCGCCGGATCGGGGTGACCCCCCAGGACCGGCTGTCGAACCATGCGCCCCTGCACTTCGACCTGTCGGTGTTCGACCTCTACCTGGCGGCGCTTGGTGGGGCCGCGGTGGTGCTGGTGCCGGAGGAGGAGGCCTATCTCCCGTCCTCCCTGGCCGCGCTGATCCGTCGGGAGCGGATCACGGTCTGGTACTCGGTCCCGTCGGCCCTGATGATGCTGGTCCGGCTGATCGAACCGGGATCGCTGCCCAGCCTCCGGGCCGTGGTGTTCGCCGGCGAGGTCTACCCGACCAAGCATCTTCGGCAGCTCCGGCGCGCGGTACCGGAGGTGGCGCTGTGGAACCTCTACGGCCCGACTGAGACCAACGTGTGCACGTACCTCCTGGTTGAGGACCTGCCAGAGGATGATCGCCCGATCCCCATCGGCCGGGCGTGCGAGAACACCGAGACGTTCGTGCTCAGGGAGGACGGTTCGGTCGGTGGGGTGGGGGAGGAGGGCGAGCTCTTGGTCCGGGGCCCCACCGTCATGAAGGGGTACTGGAACCGGCCCGAGCGCACCGCGAAGAGCCTGACCCCCGACCCTCGCGGCGGGCAGCTGGGGGACCAGGTCTACCGGACGGGCGACATCGTTCGTCTGCGCCCCGACGGCGGCTACGACTTCCTGGGCCGCCGTGACCACCAGATCAAGAGCCGAGGGTACCGGATCGAGCTGGGCGAGGTCGAGGCGGCCCTGCACGCCCACCCGGGGCTCATTGCCGCGGTGGCCATGGCCGTGCCGCACGAGGAGTGGGGCATGGCCATCCTGGCCGTCGTGGTCGCTCGCGAGGGGCCGGACCTCACCGAGAGCGCGGTCAAGCGCCACGTCGCCCAGCGGCTCCCGCGGTACATGGTGCCCCACAAGGTGCACCTGGTGGACGACCTCCCACGGACCTCCACGGGGAAGATCGATCGCCAGTGGCTGTCGCAGCTGGCCCGCGAGGGTTCCCCGGGCGGGGCCTGATCGGGTCGATCGAGGACGAGAGTCTCGTGCTTCCGCTCAAATGCGGACCTCGGCGTGCCGTTGATAAGATGATGCGTCCGGGATTCGAGTCCAGCCTTCTCCCAAAGAGGGTCCCGCCCAGAAGGTCGCTTGCGCTCCCGGTGCGCCGGCACGCACGGATATGAGGGACCTGAGAATGCCGATCGATCGTGAATTGCTCGCCCGCAGTCGCCGCTTCGACGACCGTGCGGGCTTCAGCGAAGAGTTCATCCGGCCTCAGTTCGGAGATGGAGCGACCGTTGCGGTGGTGAGCCGGCCGCACGGCCCATCGAGGCGGGCCGGTTGGGTCATCTGCCATTCGTTCGCAATGGAGCAGCTGCACCTCGACCACCTGTGCACGGTCGTGGCGAGGGCGCTGGCTGCCGCCGGTTTCCCCGTCATCCGCTATCACGGCCAGGGGTACGGAGACAGCCAGGTGGAGATGTCGGCCATCTCGCTGCAGTCCCATCTGGAGGACGCTCGGTCCGCCGTGACCCTGCTGTCCGAGCTTGACGGCGTCGAGCGCATCGGGCTAATGGGGCCGCGCTTCGGTGGCACCGTGGCCGCCCTGGTGGCCGACCAGGACGAGCACCCCTACATGGCCCTGTGGGAGCCCAGCACCCGCGGCGGCCAGTACATGAGGGACTTCCTCCGGACCGAGCTGTTCGCCGAGATGATGGGGAGCTCCAGCGCGGGGCCCGGCCGGACCGATGAGCTACGAGCCCAGCTGGCTTCCCAGGGGTGGGCAGACATCAAGGGGTTCCGCCTGACTCGCGAGGCGCACGACGCGATCGCCTCGATCGACCTGTCGTCGGACCTGTCCCGGTTCCGGGGCGACGCCCTGCTGATCAGCGTGTCCCGAACTCCGAGAGCCACGCCGGGTGTGGCCAAGCTGGCACACCACCTCGAGGGGTTGGGCGCCCGGTCCACCCTCCGGGTCCAGCAGGACCGCTTCGCGCCGCAGTTCGGGCAGTTCCACTTCCAGACGGTCGAGGGGGGGCAGGCCAAGCGCGACGTGCGGGTCGGGCTGGACGCCGCGATCGCCTCGGCCTCGGTCGAGTGGGCCGTGGCCGTGGCCGAGGACCCACCGAGCGCGGATGCGGTCTGCGCCGGAGCGGAGGAGAACCGCAGATGACCACCGAGCATCCGGTGTTCGTTCCTCACGGCGACGAGCACATCGGAGCGGTCGTGACGTTGCCCGACGGCGAGCCTCGCGGGCTGGTCCTGCTCCTTACGGGCACGGGCGCGCCCCGCAGCCACCGCTTCCAGATGTGGACGCGAACGGCCCGGGCCCTGGCCGAGGTGGGCCTGGCCACGGTCCGCATGGACTACCTTGGCCTGGGCGACAGCACCGGTGAGATCGAGCAGATCCCGCTCGACGGGGCGGGTCGGGCGGAAGCGCTGGAGGTCCTGCGGTTCGCCCAGCGCGCGGTCGGGGTCAGGTA